>JACQAD010000201.1 GCA_016195125.1 Magnetospirillum sp. | reverse complement strand
CTATCCCGGCAGGTCATTTCCATGCGGGATGGCTGACGGCGGCTGAACGCTCTCAGCCCGCCAGTCCCCGCCGCGCCCGATCCGCCGCCGCCACGGCGGATTCAGCGTTTTCTCCCGATTGCAGAATGTGATAGCCCGAGACGATCACGACGGGGGTGTCGGGAATGCGGGTCTTGATCTGCTGCAGGCCGGAAAGCCCGTCCATGCCGGGCATCATCAGATCCAGCAGGACCAGCCCGATACCGGGGGTCTCGTCGATGACCTTGATGGCCTCTCCCAGCGTCGCCGCATCGAGGATTTCCACACCCGGATCCAGCTCTTGGAGAAAAGGCCGCAGCCCATCGCGAACCAGCTTGTGGTCATCGGCCACCAGGATTTGCATGAGCCCCGCTCCCAGAATATGCGCCTCCTCGGAGGCCCCCAACCTACTCGAAAGTATAAACAAGCTACTGGCAACAAACAATGCCGACGACATCGCCCGGAAAAAATATACTAGGCGGGCGGCTTTAGAAATATCGTCACCAATTCTCCCAATTGGGCCAGGGCGACGGGCTTCTTGAGAACGGCACAGCGGTCGTCTTCCAGATTGGCGGCCACCCGTTCGGTGGCGCCCAGATGTCCGGTGACGATGACGATGGGCAGCAGCGGATCGAAGTCGCGCAATTTCTCGACCAATTGCTCACCATTGCCGGCGGGCATCCGCAAGTCGGTGATGACCACGTCGGCGGGATCGTTGGAGAACAGTGTCCAGGCCTCGATTCCGGTTCCGGCGACGCTGACCCGATAGCCCAATTCCCGCAGGTAATGAGCCAGAGCCTGGGCGGCGGTGATTTCGTCATCGACCACCAGAATGTGGGAATCGCCGGAAGTCGAGGTCAAGGCCGCCGAGGGTGACAGGGCGGGCAGGGGCTCGGGCCCGGCGGTGTTCAGGTCCAGAGGCAGGCTGATGGCGAAGGCGGCGCCGGTGCCGATCCCCTGATCCTCCAAGATCAGGCTGCCGTTCATGGCGGTCACCAGGCCATGGCTGACCGACAAGCCCAGGCCAGTACCGCGGCCCGCCTCCTTGGTGGTGAAGAAGGGCTCGAAGATGCGGGCTTTCATATGATCGGGAATGCCGGGGCCGTTATCGACGATGCGGATGATGACGGCCTCGGCCCGGCGTTCGACGTGGATGGAAATCTCGCCCTCCCAATCGGATGGCATGGATTGCCGGCTATCCCTGAGCGCGTGATGAGCGTTGTTCAGCAGGTTCATGACCACCTGCTCCAATTGAACCCGACGGCCCCGAACCGGCATGGAGGCCGCCGGAAGATCGTGAAGGATGGCGATGCCGTCGGGGCGGAATTGTCCGATCAGCACCTCGATGGCCGAACGGACCGCCAGGATGGCGTCGAAGACCTGTACCGGGGTGGTGTCGCGGCGAGAGAAGATGCGGATATCGTCGATGATCTCGGCTGTCCGCTCGCATTGTTCGGCGATCTGGGTGAATTGCTGGGTCTGGAAATCCTGCGGCGCCTTGCCGCGCTCGATCAGCATCAGCGCCCCTTCGGCGGTCAGGCGGATGATGTTCAGCGGCTGCGACAATTCATGAACCAGACCAGCGGCCATCTCGCCCAGGGTCGCCAGCTTGGCGGTCTGCAACAGGGTCTCCTCGACCCTGGCGCGTTCGCTGATGTCGCGGATGACCAGCAGGCGGGCCGGCGCGCCGTGGAAGCTGATGGAACAGGCCAGAACCTCGGCATCGAAGGCGGTGCCGTCCTGGCGCAGCAGGCGATAATGACTGAGCATATGGCCGGGCGGCGGGCTGTCGAGCCGTTCCAGGGCATCGGGGCGGGATTGGGGGTGGACCAATTCCAGCACGCTCCGCCCGGTCAGCGGCATGGATGGCCCGGCCCCGAAGGCGTGGATGGCGGCATGGTTGGCGAACAGGATGGAACCGCGGCCATGAACCACGATGGCATCGGGGGCCAATTCCACCAGCGAACGGTAACGCTGCTCGCTTTCGGCCAGTTCCTTGACGATCTGCTGATGGTCTCTGCGCATGCGCAGGGTGGAGATGCCGTGGGAGAGGTTGCGGGCCACTCCCATCAGCAATCCGACCACATGATGGTCGAACATCCCCGGCTTCTCCGCATAGAACATCAGGGCGCCGATGCGGTTGTCGCCTTCTCCAACCGGAAGGGTAACGCTGGAGCGAAAGCCGAATTGCGCCGCCCTTTCCCGCCAGGGAGCAAAGATGGAATCGGTTTCGGTATCGGAGACCACGTAGGGTTGGCCGCTGCGGATGGCGAGGCCGGTGGGGCCGTTGCCCCAGTCATCGTCGTTCCAGCTGATCTTGAGGTCGTCCAGATAGCCTTTGGCCCGACCGGCCTTGGCCATCACCTCCACTTTCCGATCGGGGGCGGGGCGGGTATAGCCGATCCAGGCCAGGCAATGGCCGGCCTCGGCGCCGATCTGGCAAATCTGATTCAGCAATTCCAGTTCGTCGGAGGCATGGAGAAGGGCGTCGGTGGCGCGGACCAGCAGATTGGCCGCCTGATCCATCCGGCGCCGTCCTGTATTGGTCCCACCCTCGGCCATCCCGTGTTCTCCCGTCACCTGTCAGGAAATGATACGGTGCCGTGACGATCCTGCAACATCAAACTCGCGCGCCGCTTGAGCCTGGGTGGCAAGTCATGCTTTCCTGCCGCGGAATAATTGATGAGGTTCCCCTTGCGCAAGCTGCTGTTCGGTCTGTTCTGCCTCGTGGCCGCCAAATCCGCCTTGGCTGCGGAAGCAGCTCTGGATGTCCTTGATCCGCCGGCCGCCTACAGCGCCAATTTCACCGTCAGTTCGGCGCGCGGCACCTATCACGGCAAGGTTTGGCACATGCAAGGATTGGAGCGGCGCGAGGTGGCGACGGCGGGGGGCGGCCAGGGGGTGCTGATCAATCGCGGCGACGATACCGCCTATTTGCTCGGCTTGTCCGGCAAGTGGTATGTGGGCCTGTCGTTGCGGGCGGCGGCCGGTATGGTCGGTGGCCTGGATGCATGGAAGGTCCAGCGCAGCAAACTGCGCGAGGAAAACGTCGACGGTCAGCGGGCGACCCGCTGGAAGACCAGGGCCGACGGCCCGCGCGGTGGCTTTGCCGGGGACATCTGGACCAATCGCGACGGCATCGTGGTCAAGGCGGCCGGCACCATGAACAGTGCCGATGGCGATGATACACCGGTGGAAATGGTGTTGTCCGAGGTCAGGGTCGGCGGTGTTGACCGCCGTGTCTTCGAACTTCCCCAGGGCTGGTTCGGTTTCGACCTGCGCCAAGTGCCGCCGGAAAAGGTGGTCTCGGCGGTGGAAAGTCTCAAGCCGCTGCTGGAGATGCGTAAGGGGCGCTGATTACCAGGTCCGCACGCGGCCGGTATCGATGTGCACGAAATCGGATTCGGGATAGATGCCGACGCCTCCACCCTTCAGGGACAGGGCGGCCTTGCCCACCAGACGGGTGGAATGGCCCGGCAGGCGCAGATCCACCGCCTTGCCCTGAGTGTGAAGGGAATGGGTGGCGACTCCATCGCTGTAGGACGCTAGGATGGCGTTGGTGGTGGGCGAGCGATAGCCGCAGATGATGTGGATGGCGCCCTTGGAGCCTACCTTGCGCTGGACCGAGGTCATCAGGTCGAGCAGATGGGGGTCGATGGGATGGACCTGACCATTGCGATGGTCGCGCAGGAAACGGCTGACCTGGGCGATGGTCTTGGTCTGATAGCGACCCTCGGCCCAATAGACCGTCTTCAGGGTTTCGCCGGTATGGGTGTTGTAGAGATGGATGGAGCGTTCGGGCAGGCGGCGAACCGCGGCCTCGACCGGATGGGTTGCCACCAGAGAAGCGGCGGCACCGATTCCGATGCCAAGGAAGCCACGGCGGCTTTTCATCCTGTCGAACATTCCCCCTCCGTCCCTTGACCCGAGGCTCTCCCCCTCGGGTGGACACCTTATTAGCATTTTCGGGCGGGCAGGAGTCAACTACCCCTTTGGCCCGGTCATGGGTAGGTTACGACGCGCCATTGGCGCGGTCTTCAGTTAATTACGACGCGCCATTGGCGCGAGGGGCCGGGGGCCGGGCCATGGGAGCCCTGGCTTTTTCCAGCAGAGTCAGCAGGCGGCGGTCATGGCCGTACAGATCGTCGCGGAAATGGATGGTGCCATTTTCATCGGCCCAGGCCGTCCAGTACAGCAGATAAACCGGCATGGTCCGTTCCAGCATCAGGGTGCGGGTCGCCCGGTTGGAAGTGATGCTTTCGGTCAGGCGGCCGCGCCAGCGTGGGCCCAAAAGCAATTCGCCCAGTTCCAGCGGCTTTTCCAGCCGCACGCAGCCATGGGACAACGCCCGGTAAGAGCGCCCGAAGGCCCTCCGGTTGGGGGTGTCATGCATATAGATGTCGTCGGAATCGGTCAGGTTGAACTTCAACTGGCCCAGGGCGTTGTCCGGCCCCGGCGGCTGGCGCAGGCGACGGGATTGAGTACCACCGAGCCCATGGTGGTGTTCATGCTGGGGGTCGGATGCTTGGTATCGCCGACCACGACGCGCATGGCCATGGTCACGGCGCCGTCCTCGACCACTTCCATCTGCTGGGCGGCGATGTTGACGGCGATGTGGTGACGGCCGGGCTGGCGCGGCATCCAGCGCCATCGCTCCAGATTGGCGGCGATCTGGCGGGCGCGCGCCTCGGCCGGGACGTTGAGGTTGGCGAAGGTCTTCGCCCCCAGAGTGCCGTCGGGGTCGAGCCCGTGGCGGGCCTGAAAGTGCTTGAGCCCCTCCACCGCCGGTCCATCCAGGGTCCGGCCCTCGGCAAAGGCGGCGTCAAGGTCGCCGGACGCGATCAGGCGCTTGCGCAGGACCGGCACCCGGTCGTCACTGTCGCCGGGAACCAGCTTGGCGCCATCGGGCAGGGAGGGCCAACCGCCGGCCGCGGCGATGGCGCGACTCTTCTCCAGCGCTTCCTTCAGGCGAAGGTAGCCGGCGAACTGGGGAGAGAGGGAGGCTGCCTGGTCTTCCAGCGGCTTGCCCTCGGCCAGGGCCTTGAGAAACTGGGCGCCGTCGAAATCGTGCCGGGTCTCGGCTCCAAAGCCGCCCACATTGCGGGCGGGAAGCACGGCACCGATGGAGAGGTCGCGACCGAAGCGCAGCAGGACCGAACTGATCAACACGTCGCGTTCAAGCTCGGAATTGGTCGGGCCCAAGGCATAGGTTGCGGGATCAAGCCCCTCGGCCGCCGCCAGGGTCCGGGCATTCTGCACCAGAGCCGCGGCCTTTGCTTCGTTGGTGCCGCTCCAGGCCGGCTGTCCCTGGCGCTGGCGATAGAAATCGCGGAGGGCCTTGCCCTCCGGTCCCGGTTCCACCATTGGTGCCGCGGCGATGACCGATTCCAGCCGGCGCTGGACCTCGGAGGGAGATTGTGCCCAGGCACAAGGTTCCCAACCCAGCAGGGCCAGACCCATGGAAAGGGAAATCAGCAGGGGGCGCGACGACGACAAGGTCAAACCTCTGGCCCGATGATCAGGCAGGCAGTTGATTGGCGAACGGGCAGGACGCCCGGATTCTGGAATCGATATCGAACCTATCCGTTCGGGTGTCAACGGGCAACCGTCTCGCGGCCCTTAATTGTCACAACTCGTCAGCCTTGAGCCCAGGGCAGCTTCGCGGCCTTCCAGCCCGCGACGTCGCCGCGATGCTTGTCGCCATCATGGGGGCCTTCGAAGCCGTCGGTGATGTTCCAGGCGGCCTGATAGCCCTGGGCGGTGAGCAATTCCGCCGCCGCCCTGGAACGGACGCCTGAGCGGCAGAGCAGCAGCACGACGTCGTCCTTCTTGACTCCATGCGCCTCGACCTGGGCGAGGAAGGCATCGTTGCGGACCATGGTGGGGAATACCTGCCATGACACCAGCAGCACCTGCTTGCCCACCGATGACAGATCGGGAACCCCTACGAACGACCATTCGGCCTGGGTGCGGACATCGATGATCTTGGCGTTGGGCTCGGCGGCAAGCCGCTTCCAGGCATCCTCAGGGAGGATTTCGCCAGCATAGCCGGACGTGGCGGAGGAGGGGGAGGATGTGGTCATGGGGGGCTCCGGATCGCGTTAAACTACACAAAAGCTAGTGCACAAGTAGATTATTCTACACAAAAACATGTTGACGCAAGTGTAAAATATAGGCTACTCCGGTGTTCGCAAGCAACGCACACCTTTGTGGGTGTATATTAGCAAGAGGGCCTGTCATGAAGGATGCCACCCACGCCGATCTCTCGGCCATCGAGCCGCTGGTTCGCTCTTCCGATCTGTCGGAATACCGTCAGGGCCTTAAGCGTCACCAGAGCGGCGAGTGGGATGACGAGCGCTTCACCGCGTTCCGTCTGCGTCATGGCGTGTATGGCCAGAAGCAGGCCGGTGTCCAGATGGTCCGCATCAAGATTCCCGGCGGTATCGTTCCGACGCCCTGGCTGAAAACCCTGGCCCGCGTCAATCGCGAGTTCGCCAAGGGGCCGGCCCATGTCACCACGCGTCAGGATTTCCAGCTGTATTACGTCCCCCTGGCCCGGACCGCCGACATGCTGGAGATTCTGAATGCCGGCGGCATCACCACCCGCGAGGCCTGCGGCAATACGCTGCGCAACATGACCTCCTGCGCTCTGGCCGGTGCCTGTGGTCGCGAGCTGGTGGATGCCGGTAAGGTCGCCGAGCAATTGGCGCGCAGCTGGCTGCGTCACCCCCTGGTCCAGCACATGCCGCGCAAGATGAAGTTTACGGTGTCGGGCTGTGCCACCGATTGCGGCGCCTCGCCGATCCACGACCTGGGCTTCATCGCGGTGGAGCGGGACGGACGCAAGGGCTTCAGGGTTCTAGCCGGCGGCGGTCTTGGCGGCCAGCCGATCATGGCGGTCGAAGTCCTGCCCTTCGTCACTGAAGAGGAATTGCCGGTAGTGGTCGAGGCCACCGCCCGTATTCACCAGCGTTATTCCAACCGTCGCGACCGCTCCCTGGCTCGCCTGAAGTTTGTTCTCAAGCGTTTCGGTGCCGAGAAGTTCATCGCGCTGTTCCAGGAGGAATTCGAGGGATTGAAGGGCCTGCAGCAGCGCCCCTGGCAGCCGCTGGCCTGGCGTGCTCCCATCGAAGCGCCGGTGGCGCGCACCCCGGTGGGTGTGGTGAGCGGCCATGACGGCAAGGTGGCTCTGGTGATCTACGTGCCGTTGGGATTGATGGATTCGGATCAGCTGGACGCGCTGCATGATATCGCCGTCTCGGCGGGCGTGACCCAGCTGCGCACCACCCGCGACCAGAAGATCGCCCTTCTCGACGTGGCCAAGGATCAGGTGGAGGTGGTGACCGCCGCCATCCGCGCCCTCGGCTGGGATATACCGGCCTCGGCCGAGCAGGTGCCCGACGTGGTCTCCTGCCCCGGCACCACCACCTGCCGCATCGGCATCACCAATTCCCAGAGTTTCGGCCTGCAGGTGGAGAAGGAAGCCCACGCGGCGACGGTGGGCAAGGATGTGTCCGTGCACGTCTCGGGCTGCCAGAATTCCTGCGGCCTGCATCACGTTGCCGATATCGGCCTGCACGGCATGGGCAAGAAGATCGACGGCAAGCCCGCCCCCCATTACCAGCTGCATTTCGGCGGTGACGCCTATGCCGGTCAGGTCGGCCTCGAAGGCCCCATCGTCCCGGCCCGTCTGGCCAATCAGGCGGTCAATCTGCTGCGCGCCGAACTCAGCGGTGCCCGCGCCAAGGGTGAAAGCCCCCGTGCCTGGGCCGAGCGTCTGGGCAAGGACGGCATCGCCGATCTCTTGAAGCCGCTGACCGCCGGGGGTGATGATCTCTATGTGGATTGGGGCGATGCCGAAATCTTCGTCGGCCCGCCCAAGGCCAAGGGCGAGTGCGCCGCCCCCCAGGCCAGCACCAGCTATCTGGCCGATCTGGCCGATGACAGCCTGATCAACCTGGACCGCTTCCTGTCGCGTGGCCGCTGGCCCGAGGCGCTGAAGGCGGGCGAGGACGCCACGGTTCATGCCGTCCGCCTGCTGCTGGCCGGCCGTGCCATCGTCACCGAAGACGGTCAGGAAGCCGAGACGGTCTACGCCCTGTTCCGCTCTACTCCGGCGGCCACGATCGAAGCGCTGAACGCTTTTGAATCGGTGTTGGCGGAGCGGACCTCGGCCCTGGTCACCGGCAGCGCCGAGCCGTATCGCGAGGCGGTGGCGTACTTCATCGATACGGTCGGCGTGCTGATCAAGAAGCCGGCGGCGCCGGTGGTGGCCGAGGTGGGTGATCTTGCCTCGATCCTGGCGGGTGTGGCCTGATGGGCATTGATGCGCAGCGCCTGATCCGCGATTTTGGGCATCTCGACGGCAAGGAATTGCTGGCGGCCCTGGTCAAGAGCGATCTTGAAGGACGCATCGCCGTGACCTCGTCCTTTGGCGCGGAATCGGCGGTTCTGCTGGATCTGGTTGCCGAGGTCGAGCCCGGACTGCCGGTAATCTTCCTTGATACCGGCGAGTTGTTCGACGAGACCTTGGAGTATCGTTATCAGCTGGAGCGCAGCCTGGGCCTCAGCAATATTCAGGTCATCCGCCCCAATGCCGAGGAGCTTCGTCTGGCGGAGGATTTGTGGCGGGACGATATCGACCGGTGCTGCGAATTGCGTAAGGTCCGCCCGCTGGCGCGCGCCGTGACGGGGTTCGATGCCCTGGTGGACGGCCGCAAGCGGGCGCATGGTTTCGAGCGCCAGCACCTGGCGACCATCGAGGACGGAAACGGGGTGATCAAGGTCAGCCCCCTGGCCAATTGGAGTGCGGAAGAGATCGAAGCCCACTTTATCAGGCGCAACTTGCCGCGCCATCCGCTGGTGGCACAGAATTACCGATCCATCGGCTGCTGGCCCTGTACCCGCCCGGTGGACCCCGGTCAGCCGGTCCGAGCCGGTCGCTGGGCCGGGCAGGGCAAGAGCGAATGCGGCATTCATACCCTTTCCCTCGGCGTCGACGGCGCCGGGATCTGACGAGAGAAAGACAATAAGAGATGACGATGAACGATCTCGACGCCCTGGAAGCCCAGTCCATCTACATCCTGCGCGAGGCCTTCAACCGCCTCGACAAGATCGCCATGCTGTGGTCGATTGGCAAGGATTCCAACGTGATGCTGTGGCTGGCCCGTAAGGCCTTCTTCGGGCATGTGCCGTTTCCGGTGCTGCATGTGGACACTCATCACAAGATCCCCGAGATGATCGAGTTCCGCGACCGGGTCGCCAAGGAATGGAA
>JACQAD010000200.1 GCA_016195125.1 Magnetospirillum sp. | reverse complement strand
CCAAGGAAAGCCGCGAGAAGATGCTCGAGGAATTGAAGGAGTTGGAGGCCTCCAACCGCGCCCTGCAGGCCTTCAAGACCTCCATCGAGGAGAAGGATCGCGTCACCACCCCCAGCATCGTCCAGCGCAAGCTGGACCTGACCCTGGACACTCCGGCCAAGAAGGCGACTCCACCCTCGGAAACACCCGATACCGAGGGCGGCAACGCCATCATCATCACCTATCCGCGCAGCGTGCTTGCCCTCAACGATGCCGCCAAGGCCGATTTGGCCAAGGTGCTGGAGCCCTATCGCGGCAAGATCGCCGGCGCCAAGGCCCAGCTGGATGCCTATCTGGGCGCCGAGACCTACAGCGAAGGCCGCCGCATGGCCTATTACCGCGCCTTGGATCTGCGCAATTTCCTGCTGGACCGCAAGCTGGTCGGCCCCGAGGCCATCGTCATCTCCACCCAACCCAACAAGGACGCCCGCGATGGCCGGATTGAACTCCGCTTCGTTCGCTAGCGGCGCCCCCCAGCCGCCACATCCCGGCCGCCGCCCGACGGCCGCGGATCTGATCCGCCGTCTCGAACAGCCGCAGACCTATCTGTGGATGATGGCCGCCATCATGCTGCTGGTTCTGGTCTGGGCTTTGCTGACCTCGGTGGACAAGGTCGTGCGGGTCGAGGGACGGATCATTCCCGCCGGCCGCAGCCAAAGCATCCAGCATCTGGAAGGCGGGATCGTCGCCGCCATCAACGTGCAGGAAGGGGCGGTGATCCACAAGGGCGAGGTTCTGCTCTCCATCGACGACACCTCGGCCCAGGCCAGTCTGGCCGAAAGCAAGAACAAGCTGCTGGGCCTGCGCATCAAGGCCGTCCGCCTGGAGGCCGAGGCCAAGGGCCAGTCGAGCATGAATGTCGCCGATTCCCTGCGTCAGAACCGCGAGCTGGTGGATGCCGAGTTGCACCTGTTCGCGGCGCGGCGCCAGAAGCTCGACCAGGAACGGCGCATCTTCGAAGAGCAGATCAGCCAGCGCAATTCCGAGCTTCGCGAAATCCAGTCGCGCCACCGCAAGCTGTCGGTGGAGATGGAAACCGCCCGCCAGCGCCTGAAGCTGATGGCCTCCATGGCGACGCGCAACGCCGCCTCGCAATTGGAGGTTCTCGAAGCGCAAAGCCGTGAGCAGCGCCTGCTGACCGAACTCAGCGATGCCGAGAACGCCCAGCCCAAGGTGGCCGGCGCCATCGCCGAGGCCCAGGCCCGCATCCAGGATTCCTCGGCCCGCTATCGCGCCGAGGCCCAGGGCGAATTGTCCTCCACCATGGTCGAGGTGGACCGCCTGGAAAACACCATCACCACCCAGGCCGACCGCGCCACCCGCACCGAGGTTCGGGCGCCAGTGGACGGCATCATCAACCGTATAACCATCAACACCGTCGGCGGCGTCCTCAAGCCCGGCGACACCATCGTCGAAATCACCCCCAGCACCCAGGACATCGTGCTTGAAGCCCGCGCCCGTCCCAGCGACCGCGGTGATCTGCGGGCGGGATTGCCGGCCAAGGTGCGGGTCAGCGCCTATGACGTGGGGGAATTGGGAATCCTCGCCGGCCAGGTGACCGAGGTCAGCGCCGACACCGTCCAGGATGCCAAGGGCGAGCCGTTCTACCGGGTGGTGATCCTGGTCGACCGCTTGCCCGAATCCTATGCCGGCAAGCAGATCGTGCCAGGAATGACCATCACCGCCGACGTGGTCACCGGAAGCCGGACCATCATGCAATACGTCACCGCGCCGTTTACCCGCTTCATCTTCAATGCGTTTCGCGACGCCCGCTAGAAACCGACGGATCAAACATGAACAGAAAATACCGTGTGCATCTGTTCCAGGCCCTGGCCCCGCTAGCCCTGATCATCGTCGTCGGGGCCACCCACGCCGAATTCGTGGCGGTCGCCGTCGAGGGCAACGTGCTGCTCAACTCGCTGATCATCCTGGTGGGAGCGGCGGGCTCGGTCCTGTGGATCTTACGCCTGCTCCATGCCAATCGGGAACGTCAGGCCCTGCTGCGCTTCGAGGCCGAGGTCCGGCAAGGGGCCGAGATGCGGCCCCTGATGGACGAGCCCTGGCTGAAGGGTCTGGCCTGCAACGGCTATCTGGAAAGTCTTACCGCCACCGGCGGCAAGCTGTCCTCCTCCCTCGATCAGGCCGCCATCGAGAACGAGATCGAACAATTGCGTGGCGAGTTCGAATCGCGCATGGAGCTTCCCGCCTATCTGGTGGGCTTCATGATCGCCATGGGCCTGCTCGGCACCTTCGTCGGCCTGCTGGAAACCCTGACCGGCATCAGCGGCATGCTGGACGGCATGGTCAATACCCCCGCCGGCGAATCCATCGATTCCGAGTTCCTGAAGCTGGTGGGACAGTTGCGCCAACCCCTGGCCGGCATGGGCATCGCCTTCTCGGCCTCCATGTTCGGCCTGCTGGGCAGCCTGGTGCTGGGCTCCATGCAGATGACGGTGCGGCGCTTCACCAAGACGGTGATCAACGATGCCCATGAGCTGGTCAATCGCCTGACCGTGCGGGTGCGCGGCCAGGCTCAGGCCGGCGGTGCCGCCGCCCCCGCCGCCGCCGCCGCCGCTGGCGGTGGCCTCAGCGAAGGCTTCATGTCCGACGTCATCGGCGATCTGGTCAACAACATCAATCAACTGATGGAGCTGTTCCACCGCTCCCAGGATTCCTCCCTGGCCATGTCCAGCCGCATCGACAACCTTACCCGCCGCCTGGAAGACGTGGTGACCGCCATCGACAGCAATGTGGAAGCGGTCAAACGCACCAACGACCTGCTGGGCTTCGGCCCGCGCATGAAGGAAACCAACGAGGAAACCCTCTCGGAAATCCGAACCCTGGTCTCGGGCAGCGCCGATCGCCAGAAGGTCATGACCCGTCTGGTCGATGCCCTGAACAGCATCGACCAGAAGCTGTCGACGGGCAATGACGGGGCGCGCAGCCATTTCGATCTGGTCGGCAACGTCAACGTCCAGACCCTGGCCAAGCTCGACGAGGCGGTGGGCGTGCTGCACGCCGTCAACGACCGCACCTCGGATAGCGAAAGCAAGATGGACAGGAAGCTCCAGGCCCTGTCGACCACCACCACCAATATCAGCACCGCCCTGCAGCAACTGGCGTCCAAGCTGGGCGAACTGACCGCCACCAGCCAGACCCAGATCACCAATGGCAACGCCGCCCAGCAGATGCTGCGCGACGCCTCGTCGGAGGTCCAGGGATTGCTGGGGGGCCTGCAGGAAAAGATGCAGAAGATCCAGGAAGTGGAGATCGGCGCCACCCGCCACCTCTACGGCATCAAGGAAGCCGTCGACAACATGGGCAATTCGCTGGAACCGCTCAAGGGCCTGTCCCAGGGCGTCTCGCGCCAGACCACCGTGCTCGAGGCCACCTTGGAGGAAATGCGCACCTCGCAAAAGAACATGGTGCGCGAACTCAGGACCGAACTTCGCGAAGCCTCGCGGGAAGCCGCGCGCCAAGCCACGCCCGTCGGCTGATAGGAGGATTCCATGGCCGATCAGAATGTCGGGGTCATCGAGGCGGATAAGGGGCAGTACAAGCTCAATATCCCGCAATCCTCCATCGCCAAGACCGATGTGGTCGATATCGACTTCGTCATCCAGACCAAGAGCGGCGAGAGGATCATCCTGGCCGGTGCCGCCCTGGAATCCACCGGACCGCACCCGCCCACCATCAATTTCACCGATGGCGCCGTCACCGCCGCCACCATGTTCTCGTCGGTCTCCAAGGTCGAGACCCTGGCCGTTCCCATTCCGGCCATGGCCAGCCTCAGCCAGTACGAAGCCAAGAAGAGCGAGGGGCGCCGCAGCTTCGTCCAGGACGGCAAGGCCTCGTCCGGTGAGGCCCAATCCACATCGGCGCCCGCCGCCCAGGCCGACGTCGCCCCTTTGGCCACTCCGGCTCAATCCTCCATCGAAAAGCTGCTGAAGCAGGCCGATAATGCCCTGAACGACAGTGGCGGCAAGACCGGCCAATACAATACCCCGCCCAATCCCGTGGTCGCGGCCCATTCTCCTTCGTCGTCCTCGTCGTCGAGTTCAAGCGGCGGCGCACCCGAAACCCAGCCCATCCCGTCAGCGGTATCGGTCTATCTCGGCAACGTCACCGGCCAGACCTCCTCCGAATCCGGCGGCGTCACCACCATCTACGGCTCGGCCGGCCAGAGCGGCTCCGGCCCGCGGGTCGGGACCAGCACCACCGCCGGCATGGCTCCCAACGATGCCGCCCAGATCGCCGCCGAGACCATCACCGGCACCAGCGGCAACGACATCATCTATGTGGATGGCGCCACCTATTTCAATGAAGCCGGGCCCGGCAATACCGCCACCCATTTCGCCAAGCAATTCCTGGTTCAGGCCACCGGCCAGTTCCACAGCATGAGCACCCTGGTCATCAAGGGCGTGCCCGCCGGCTATACCATTCTCGACGCCACCTCCGCCGCCGCCGCCGACGGCACCAATACCTGGACCATGAATTCGACACCGAGCGCCGCGGCCACCACCGGCGTGCCCGTTACCCTGGTCTACACCACCGGCGACCACGCCGCCTTTACCCTCGACTTCGTCCAGACAGTGGAATATGGCGGCCAGACCACCGACGTCCACAAGAAGATCACCGTCGAAGCCAGGGATGTCAGCACCGCAGATCAGCTCAGTGTCAACGATTCCGGCGGCAGTCTGGAATTCATCCTGCCGTCGCAGGGCATTCCCAATTCGGTCAGTGCCGGCAGCGGCAACGATACCATCTACGGCGGCACCGCCAACGACATCATCAATGGTGAGGCCGGCGCCGATACCATCTATGGCTATGGCAGCAACGACACCATCAACGGCGGCGCCGGCGCCGATACCCTGAACGGCGGCACCGGCAAGAACACCCTGGATTACAGTACCGATGCCACCGCCCACGTCATCGACCTGACCAACAACGCCAACAATCACGGCGGCGAAGCCGAGGGCGACGTCCTCAGCAATTTCCAGGTGGTCTGGGCCGGTTCGGGCGGCGACACCATCACCGGCAACGCCACCACCAGCACCACCCTGATCGGCGGGGCCGGCAACGACACCCTGATCGGCGGCACCGCCGCCGATTCCTTCGATGGCGGCGCCGGTACCGATGTGGTCAGCTATGTCAACGCCGCCGCCGGCATGACCATCGACCTGCGCAGCGCCGCCTCGGCCAGCACCACCGGCGATGCCGCCGGCGATCTGTACAGCAACGTCGAAACCATCATCGCCTCGACCTTTGACGATACCTTCATCGGCGGCACCGCCTCGGGCAGCCCTGCCATGGATGGCGGCGCCAATGTCGCCGGGGCCGGTCACGGCGACTGGATCGATTACGGCGCGGTCGGCAAGGGCGTCACCGTCAACCTGTCCGGCGGCACCGGTGGCGGCGCCGCCCAATACGACACCATCGCCAATATCGAAAGCGTCAAGGGCTCGGCCTTCGACGACACCTTCACCGCCAGTTCCGCCATCAACACCTTTGCCGGTAATGGCGGCACCGACGTGGTGAAGTATTCCAGCAGCACCAACGTCACCATCGACCAGACCGCGCTGGGCACCCATGGCGGCGGCGATGCCGCCAGCGACGTCTATTCCGCCATTTCCACCATCGTCGCCACCAGCGGCGTCGATACCTTCATCGGCGGCACCGCCTCGGGCTCGGCCACCATGAGCGGCGGCAGCGGCAGCGACTGGATCGACTACCAATACGCCGCCAGCGGCGCCACCCTGGCCCTGAACGCCAACGCCTCCACCAGCACCGGCAGCAACGCCGCCGCCAACGATGCCTTCACCGGCATCGAGAACGTCACCGGCTCGGCCAATTCCGACACCTTCGTGGTCAATGCCTCCGGCTATGCCACCCTGGACGGCGGCGCCGGGCTCGATCTGGTGGATTACAGCGCCGATGCCACCGCCCATACCGTCAATCTCGCCACCCATGCCGCCAGCGGCGGCATGGCCGCCGGCAATGTTCTTTACAACATCGAAGCGGTGATCGGCGGCGGCGGGGCCGATACCCTGAGCGGCAATTCCGCCATCGCCTCCACCCTGTCGGGCGGCGCCGGCAACGATACCCTGAAGGGCGGCTCAGCGGGCGATACCATCGACGGCGGCGCCGGCAGCGACACCGTCGACTATTCCAACGCCGGGTCGGGCGTGACCCTCGACCTCTCCACCGTTGGCGGCGCCACCGGCGGCGGTGCGGCCGGCGACGTCGTCACCAATATGGAGAACGTCATCGGCTCGGATTATGCCGACACCTTCACCGCCAGTTCCGCCGCCAACAGCTTCTCCGGCGGTGCCGGCACCGATATCGTCATCTATGCCAACGCCGTCACCATCGACCTCACCGCCGCCGGCACCCATGGCGGCGGCGATGCCCTGGGCGATTCCTTCTTGGGCATCGAGAGCGTTATCGGCAGCACCGGCGTGGATACCTTCATCGGCGGCACCGCCTCGGGCTCGGCCACCATGCTCGGCAACGGCGGCGCCGACTGGCTCGACTACGAATTTGGCGGCAGCACAGCGGCCACCGTCGATCTGGCGGCCGGAACCGGAGCGGGAGCGGCCGCCAACGACCATTTCTCCGCCCTTCAGAACGTCAAGGGCGGCAGCGGCAATGACCTGTTCTATGCCAGCTCGGCCGCCAACAGCTTCGTCGGCGGCGGCGGCACCGATGTGGTCAGCTACGCCCACAGCGCCGCCCTGACCATCGACCTCGCCGGCACCAACGGGTCCGGCGATGCCGCCGGCGACACCTTCAGCGCCATCGCCACGGTGATCGGCAGCAGCGGCGACGACACCTTCATCAGCGCCAACAGCGCCGCCACCATGGACGGCGGCAGCGGCAGCAATTGGGTGGAGTATACCGCCGCCTCCATCGCTTCGGGCGTGACCGTCAATCTGTCGTCCACCATCGGAATCGGCTCGGGCGGAGCGGCCGGCGACCATATGGTGAATATCACCAACATCCTGGGCTCCACCTTCGACGACACCCTGACCGCCGCCGGCGCCGGCGGCACCCTGCTGGGCAATGACGGCAACGACACCCTGATCGCCGGGGCCGGAACCGACATCCTGAACGGCGGCAACGGCACCGATGTGGTCTCCTATGCCGGAGCGGCGGCGGTGACCGTGGACCAGACGGCGGGCGACCATGGCAGCGGCCTGGCGCTGCACGACAGCTATTCCAATGTGGAAACCATCATCGCCACCTCCAACGCCGACACCTTGATCGGCGGCACCGGCGCCGGCTCGGCCAGCATGGATGGCGGCAGCGGCAGCGACTGGGTCGATTACGAGTATCTGAGCGGCGGCCAGGGGGCCACCCTCAACCTTGCCGCCAATACCTCCAGCAACGCGGCGGCCAACGACCATTTCACCAATGTGGAGAATATCCGCGGCTCGGATTATGCCGACGTCCTGACCGCGTCCTCGACCAACAGCACCCTGGTCGGCGGCCTGGGCGACGATACCCTGACCGCCGCCAATGGCGGCAGCACCCTGATCGGCGGCAGCGGCGCCGACAGCCTGATCGGCGGCGCCGGCGTCGATACCGCCGATTACAGCAGCGACAGCACGGCCCTGACCATCAATCTGGCCACCAACGTCAATCACGGCGGCACTGCCGAGAGCGATTTCCTGTCGGGGATCGATATCGTCACCGCCGGCAGCGGCAACGACACCCTGACCGGCAATGCCACCGCCACCACCACCCTGTATGGCGGCAGCGGCAACGACACCATGGTGGGCGGCACCCAGGGCGATTGGCTGGACGGCGGCGGCGGCATCAACACCGTCGATTACAGCGCCGAAAGCGCCAATCTGACCGTCAATCTCAGCACCAATGTCAATACCGGCGGCAATGCGGCCGGCGACAAGCTCTACAACATCCAGGTGGTGATCGGCGGGTCCGGCGACGACACCCTTACCGGTAACGCCAGTACGACCACCACCCTGCAAGGAGGCGGCGGCAACGACACCCTGATCGGTGGATCGGGAACGGATTCCTTCGATGGCGGCACCGGCAGCAATTGGGTCAGCTATTCCAACGCCGGATCGGGAATTACCGTCAATCTGGCCAGCGGCGCCACCGGCGGCGGCGCGGCCGGCGACAGCCTCAGCAACATCCAGAATCTGATCGGTTCGGGCTATGCCGACACCCTGACCGCCATGGCCAGCGGCAGCACCCTGCTGGGCGGAGCCGGCAATGACAGCCTGATCGGCGCCGCCGGCAACGATACCCTGGACGGTGGCGCCGGCTCCGACTTCATGGATGGCGGCGGCGGCGTCAACGTGGTGACCTATGCCAGCAGCAGCGGCATCACCATCGACCTGGCCAATGCCGGCGCCCATGGCAGCGGCGACGCCTTGGGCGATAGCTATGCCAATATCTCCACCATCGCCGCCACGGGCGGCATCGATACCTTCATCGGCGGCACCGCCTCGGGCTCGGCCACCATGGATGGCGGCGCCAGCAGCGACTGGCTGGATTACGAGTATTACACCGGCGGCCTGGGCGCCACGGTCAACCTCAACAACAATGCCCTGAACGGCGGCGCCGCCGCCAACGACAAGCAGGTCCAGGTCGAGAACATCATCGGCTCGGGCTACAACGACACCCTGACCGGCTCCAGCACCCTGGCCAGCACGCTGAAGGGTGGCGGCGGCAACGACATCATGGCCGGCGGTTCCGCCGCCGATTCCTTCGATGGCGGTGCCGGCAACGATACCGTCACCTACAATGCCAGCGTCCTGACCGTCACCATCGACCAGACCGCAGGCGTCAGCGGCACCCGCCATTGGGCCGGCGACGCCTATGGCGATCTTTACAGCACCGTCGAGACGCTGATCGCGTCTGCCAACGCCGACACCTTCATCGGCGGCACCTCCGCCGGCTCGGCCAGCATGGACGGCAATAGCGGTGCCGACTGGATCGATTACGAATACGCCGCCAGCGCCGCCACCCTGACCCTGAACGCCACCTCGACGACCAGCAGCGGCAGCGGCTCGGCGGCCAACGATATTTTCACCAGCATCGAGAACGTCACCGGCTCGGCCAGCAACGACACCTTCGTCGTCAACGCCGCCGGTTATGTCACCATCAATGGCGGCGCCGGTATCGACAAGGTGGATTACAGCAATGATGCCACCGCCCATGTCGTCAACCTCAGCACCGGCACCGCCAGCGGCGGCTATGCCACCGGCAACCTGCTCTCCAACATCGAGGCGGTGATCGGCGGGGTCGGCAACGACACCCTGACCGGCAATACCAGCATCGCCTCGACCCTGGTCGGCGGCGGCGGCAGCGATACTCTCAAGGGCGGGTCCGGGGCCGACAGCCTGGACGGCGGCACCGGCACCGATACCGTCGATTATTCCAACGCCCTGTCCGGCATCACCGTCAATCTCAATGTGGTTGGCGGCAGCGCCGGCGGCGGCGCGGCCGGCGATACCGTCGCCAACATTGAAAACATCATCGGCTCGGGCTTCGCCGACACCCTGACCGCCATCAGCACCGGCAGCACCATGTGGGGCGGCTCCGGCAACGACATCATGAATGGCGGGACCGGAAACGACACCATGGACGGCGGCGCCGGAGCCGATACCTTCACCGGCAATGGCGGCACCGATGTGGTGTTCTATTCCACCGCCGCCACCATCGACCAGACCACCCTCGGCACCCATGGCGCCGGCGACGCCCTCAGCGACAAGTTCACCGGTATCGCCTCCATCATCGGCAGCACCGGCAACGACACCTTCATCGGCGGCACCGCCTCGGGCTCGGCCACCATGATCGGCAATAGCGGCACCGACTGGATCGATTACGAATACGCCGCCTCGGGCGCCACCGTGAACCTGTCTTCCGGCACCGGCACCAACGCGGCGGCCAACGACAAATTCTCAGCCTTGCAGAACGTCAAGGGCTCCACCCTCAGCGACACCTTCACCGCCAGTTCGTCCGCCAACAGCTTCGTCGGCGGCGGCGGCACCGACGTG
>JACQAD010000199.1 GCA_016195125.1 Magnetospirillum sp. | reverse complement strand
CTGGGGGCGGCCCAGCAGATCCTCGATGGCGATGGGACGCATGGTCAGGCGCTCTTCCTCGCCCACCCCATGCTTGAGGTCCATCATGCTGGGGATGCGCGCCAGGGTCATGCCCAGGCTGTCGGCCTGATCGAGCAGATCACGCACCTCGCCGCCATCCAGGCGGTGATCGGTGATGACCAGACGCTGGGGCGCCTGCCCCTTCTGCTTCAGGGACGCGACGACCTCGCCCAGCTCGTCCACCGAGCCCAGCACGTCGATGCCATGGATGTGACGGCCCACCCGCGCCCCGCGCGAGCTCAACAATCCGACGGCCCGGTACTCGGCATCGGGCGAACGGGCGGCGCGGATGAACAGCTCGGCCTCGTCGCCGGCGCCCACCAGCAGCACCGGCACGCGCGAATGGTCGCTTTCGGCGCGCTTGCGGTTCTGGCGGTGGTCCTTGAAGGTGCGGTAGACGAAGCGCGGCCCGCCCAGCAGGGCCAGCAGCACGAACCAGTTGATCAGCAGCACCGAGCGCGGCAGGGCCTGCAGCCGGGTGGTCAGGAACAGCACGGTCAGGAACACCAGGATGGTCAGGGTCGCCGCCCGGGTCAGCGCCATCAGATCGTTGGTGGAGGCATAGCGCCAGACGCCGCGATACAGGCGCTGGGACAGGAAGCACGGCACGGCGGAGCCGACGAACAGCAAGGTGGCGAAACCGAAATCGAGACGATCCCACCACAGCCAGGCGTCGTCGCCCAGGCGCAGATACAAGGACAGCACGAAGGACAGCGCCGCTGCGACCACGTCGTGGACGAAGGTTATGTAGGCGCGCGATAGCGGCGGCAGCTTCATCGAACCCATCTTTCCTGCGTCATCGCCCCCGGCCCCGGTGCCCCGGGGACAATGCGTGTCCCTGATTAAGGGAGCCGGCCCGGACGGTCAAGTGTCACCGCCGCGCCACCGCCCGGATCAAGGCGGTCTGGACTTCCGTCCGCCCCTTGGATATTACCGGCCCATGAGCCTCTCCACTCTTCTCGGCGCTTCGTCCGCCACCCTGGCCCAGGTCGCGGTTCAGCCCGCCCCGGTGGCCGCCTCCCTGGCCGCCATCGCCGCCATCGCCCTGGCCGGACGCGTCGTGCTGGGCCGGACCGAACCCGCCTGCGCCTTCGCCGCCGGCATGGGCGGCTTCGTCCTGGCCGCCACCCTGACCGGCGTCTTCGGCGTTGATCTGCGCCTGGCCCTGGGCGGCCTCGTCGTCACGGCGGCGATCATGGCCTGGCGCGACCGCGCCACCCTGGCGCCTTGGGCCCGTGTGGCGGGACCGGTGCTGCTGGCCCTAATGCCGCTGCTGCTGCTTTTGTCCGACCGGCGCGGCTCGGAATGGGATGAATTCAGCCACTGGCTCCATGCCTTCCGCTATCTGGCCGTCAACCACGTGCTGCCGGGCGGGCCTCTGGTGCCGGTCATGGAGTCCTGCTGCGCCGCCTATCCCTATGGCTGGCCGCTGGTGGGCCTGGCCGCCATGAGCCTGTCGGGGTTTTCCGAGGCGATGCCGGCCCTGCTCAACACCTTGATGCTGGCCCTGTTCGCCATGCTTCTGCTGCGCCTCGCCCAAGGCGAGGGCAAAGTGTCGGTGCGCGGCGCCGCCATCGCCGCCCTGGCCGCCACCCTGGCCTCGCCCACCTTCGTGGCCAAGCTGGCTTTTTCCGCCTATGCCGACGTGGCCACCGCCTTCCTGGCCGCCATCCTGGCGCTGATGGGCGAGCGTCTGGCGGCCCGAGACGGCGACGAGGCGCCGGGACGCTGGGCAATGGCCTTCGGGCTGGCCGGAGCGGCGCTGATGGCGGTCAAGCCCGGCAATACCGCCCTGTTCGGCTGCGTGTTCGGCGGCACCCTGCTGCTGAGCCTGCGCCAAGGCGGGTGGCGCGCCCTGCTGCACTGGCATCTGCTGCCCATGCTGGCTTTACCCGCCGCCGTGGTTCTGCTGTGGCGCTGGCATGTGGGACGATATCTGTCGGGACAGGAAATGGTGATCCTGCCCATGGCCCATTGGCACGTGGCCCAAATCCCGCTGATCCTCAAGGGCATGGCCGACGTGGCCGTCAACAAGGGCGGTCATTTCGGCCTGGGCCTGGTCATGCTCGCCCTGGGCCTCCGCGGCCTGATCCGCAACCGGAACAGGCTGGACCGGCTGTGCGCCCTGGCCGGTATGATGTTCCTGGGCTACAACCTGTTCCTGCTGGTCACCTATGTGGTGGTGTTCGGTGATTACGAAGCCCTGCACGTGGCCTCGTTCTGGCGCTACAACACCCATCTGGGCATGGCCATCATGCTGCCCGCCGCCATCTTTGCCGGCCGAGGCGTGCGTTGGCTGGTCGACCGCTTTCCCGTCACCAGGAAGCTGGGCTGGCTGGTCCTGGCCCTGGCGATGGCCGGGCCGCTGGTGATGGCCCCGCATATCCGCTTCGACGCCGACCCTCTCAAGGCCTTCATGCGCCATTCCCTGCACGAAGCCGGCATCGCCATGCCCCCCGGCGCGGTGGCGGTGGTGGTCGATCCCTCGGGCAGCGGCCTGACCGGCGTCTTCGCCACCTATGAATGGAGCGGGCGGGCCAAGCTGCGCTCGTACCATTCGGCCTTCAATCCCGAGCCGCCACTGGCCTGGCTGGACCGCCAGGGCGTCGAGTGGGCCTTCATCGCCTCGGGCCAGGACAGGATGAGCCTGAGTCCGCTCAACGCCGCCCTGCTGGTCCATCGCCAGGGTGGCGCCTGGGTGGTGGCCGACGAATTCCCCTATCCCGGCGGCAAGATCCCCGAGCGCTGGCCCTGATAGAGGGCCTGGTAGGCCGCCACCGCCCGCTCGCCGTATTCATCCCACGACCAGCCCTGCTCGACCAGGGCACGGGCGGCCTCGCCCATGGCCCGGCGGCCGGGAATATCGGCGATCAGGCTCGCCATGGCGGCCCGCAAGGCCTCAACATCGGCGGGCGGCACCAGAATACCGGCCTGCCCCTGGGGATCGGCGTCGGCCAGGCCGGTGGCAGTGCTGGCGATGACCGGCAAGCCCGCGGCCATGGCCTGCAGAATCACCATGCCGAACCCCTCCTCCACCGAAGGCAACAGGAAGGCGTCGGCGGCTTCGTATTCGGCGGCCAGGGCGGCGCCGGGCAGCGGCCCGCGCAGCACCACGCCGTCGCCGGCCAATTTCCGAAGCAAGGGCGCGAAGCCCGGCTCCACCGGCCCGATCAGGTGCAGCTCCGCCCGCCCCTTGAGCCCGGCGAAGGCGGTGAGCAATTCGGGCACACCCTTGCGCACCCCCACCGACCCCACGAACAGCAGGCGCGGCACGCCGCGGCCCTGTCTTCCAGCCACCGGCGGCGCGAAGCGCGACAGATCGACGCCATAGGGATTGACCAGCAGCCGGTCGGCGGCCACCCCTTCGGCCACGAAGGTGGCGGCGGCATGGCGAGAGCCCAGGGCTACGAGGTCGGCGCGCTTGTACTCGGCCCGCTCGCGCGCCACCAGGTCCGGCTGGGTCGGACGCCAGGGCAGGTTCCAGCGATCATGGGCCGCGGCCAGCACCCGGCACTGGTGATCCATATGGGTGGAGCCCCGCTCCAGCACCACCTTGATGCCGCGCCGATGGGCCTCCTCCATCACCTCCAGCCCGGCACCGCTCCAGCACACCAGCAGATCGCACTCGGGCAGATGGCGGGCGGCGAAGCGGGAGAAGCGCCGCGCCACCAGCGCGTCGGTGCGCCCCGGCAGGCCTAGGAAAGGCCATACCCGGCGCAAGGCCTCCAGCCAGGGGGCGCACGCCACCTCCGCCTCGGCGGGCAGGAAGCGGCGCACGGCAAACTCGGGATAGGTGGTCAGCAGGCGAGCCAGCAGGCCGCGCCGATGCAGCTGGAGGGCCAGATCGAAGCCGTGGAAGCGGCCGTGGATGGCAACGGCGAGTCTCATGCTCGGGCCAGAGCCTCCGCCAGGATCAGCGCCTGCGCGTCCCAGGTGTATTGCTCCAGCCCTTGCGGCGGCCGGACCTCGGGCAGGGCGGCCAGGGCGCCGGCCAGAGCCGCCGCGTCGGCACAGCCGATCAGACGGCCACCGGCGCGCCGGGCCAGATCATGGGCCTCGGGGGCCTCGTCGGGCAGGCAGAGGATGGGACGGCCCAGCGCCAGGAACTCGAACAGCTTGTGCTGGAACAGGGCTCGGGGGTTGCGCACATAGAGCAGGGCGTGGGCCTTCTCCATCTCCCGGCGCAAAGCGTCCAGCGGCATGAAGGCATGGGCCTTGACCTCCACCCGCCCGGCCAGCCCGGCGGCGGCCCGGGTGAAGCGCTCGGCCTCGCCGCCGGCATAGGCCAGCCGCAGCGGACCCGGCGCGGCGGCGGCATGACGCCTGACACCCTCCATCAACGCCGCCAGATCGGCCTCGTCATAAAGGGCGCCCACCACCAGCAGCGATAACGGCCCGGCCGGAGGAGAAGGGGGCGGTACCAAAAAGGAGTCATCGATACCGCTATGGATGATGGTCGCCTCGCGGCCCAGGCAGCGGCGCACATCCCCGGCATGACCGGAGGACAAGGCGGTGAATGCGGCGGCGTCCCTGAAGCGGGCCAGCACCGCCCGGCGGAGGGAGCCGGGCAGGAACACCGAGGGCGGATCCTTGACGTCGGCCACCCAGGGGCAAGCGGCGGCACGGGCCACCCATTGGCCCAGCAGCCAGCAATCGGAATTGCCGAAGCTGGCCCATACCGCCTGGGGTTTGAACCGGCGGCCCAGGGCCTCGGCCAGGGGGCGCGCCGCGTCGCTCCAATCGCCGAACAGGCCACCCCGGCTGAGATAGGTCCAGGCGATGACCGCCTGACGTATTCCCGTCGGCAATCGGCCGGTTCGGGCCAGCCGGGCAAGGTTGCCGCCTTGCGGCCTCACGCCCAGGGCCAGGGGCCGCGTCCAGTCATGGCCGCCCAGGCGCTCCTCCAAGTCCGGCACGCCGTCGCCCGTCCGACCGGGCAGGGTCTCGGTCAACAGAACCACATGGTGACCGGCCCGCGCCAAGGCCTCGGCGAAGGAGCTCAACCGCACCGCGCAGACATGACAGAGAGCGGGCGGGCAATGATTGACCAGGACCAGACGCACGCCCAAATTCCCAGAATATGACTTTTTGGCTTCGCCGAACGAAATCCAGGATGTAGTTTACGGCCAATGCGATCCCAAGGAAAAGACCCACAGATGACTGCATTGCCGCTGGGGGCCCGGCTTCTACGCCAGATCGGCCTGCAGACCTGGATACCTTTCGGACTTCGCGACCGATTGCTGCGGCATTTCGTCAATCCCGACACGCTGGCGCCGGCACCCTTCACCTGTGATTTCTTTGGCCGGCGCTATGACGGCGACCTGGCCTCGTTCATTGACTGGAGCGTGTTCTTCCATGGCGCCTACGAACGCGGATTGCTGAACTTCTTGAAGAACGCCGCCGCCTTGGGCGGCCCGCAATCCGTCTTTCTCGATATCGGCGCCAATGTGGGGCAGCACAGCCTGTTCATGTCCGCCCATGCCTCCCATGTCCATGCCTTCGAGCCCTGGGCGGTGGCGCGGGACGCCATCAGCCGCAAGATCGCCCTGAACCGGATCGCCAACATCACCGTCCACGGCGTCGGCCTGTCCGACCGCGCCCACGAAGAAACCTTTTTTGCTCCCACCTTGTCCAATCGCGGCACCGGCAGCTTTATTTCGGGCCACAACCTCTCCAATCGGGAGCTGGGACGCCTGCCTCTGGTGGCGGGGGATGCCTATCTGGCCGAGCAGGGCATCGATCGGGTCGACCTGATCAAGCTGGATGCCGAGGGGTTCGAGCCCTTGATCCTGGCCGGGCTGACCGCCACCCTGCGCCGCTGCCGGCCGGTGGTGGCGTTCGAAATGTCCATGGCCGACACCCGCCCCGGCCAGAACCCCGCCAGCATCCTGACGCCCTTCGGCGACGGCTGGACCGCCTATGTCCTGGGTGGCGGCCCCGATCATTACCAGTTGAGGCCGTTCGCCGAGGCGCGCGAAGGGATCACCGTGGTGATGGTTCCCGCCGAGAAGGAAGCCGGTCTAGCCCGCGCGGGATAGCCGATAGCTGACCGCCAGGAAGACCGCCATATAGGACAGGGACAGGCCCAGGGCCAATCCCAGGATGCCGCCGCCGCCCGTGGCTCCGGCCAGACCACCGCAGAACACCGCGTACTGGATCACCCGTGCCTCCAGCACATAGCGGGTCAGACGCTGAGACAGGCAATAGGCGCGGACCAGTTCGAACAGGCTGTAGAAGAGGATCAGCCCGGCCATGGCCGACAGCACATGGGCGGCCTCCGCCCAATGGGCGCCGAACAGCATGGGGACCAGGGGGGCGGCCAGG
>JACQAD010000168.1 GCA_016195125.1 Magnetospirillum sp. | reverse complement strand
TGGCCGGCAAGACCGGCACGTCCAACGATTCCAACGATACCTGGTTCGTGGGCTTCTCGCCCGATCTGGCGGTGGGCGTGTTCGTCGGCTTCGACGACCCCGCTTCCCTGGGTGCCAAGGAGACCGGCGGCTCGGTGGCGGCCCCCATCTTCCGCGACTTCATGATGGAAGCTCTGAAGGACAAGCCGCCGACTCCCTTCCGGGTGCCGCCGGGGGTCCGTCTGGTGCGGGTCAACGCCGCCACCGGCAAGCCGGCCATGCCCGGCGAGGCCAAGGCCATCTACGAGGCCTTCAAGGCCACCGACCGTATGCCCGGCGATGAGGAAGACGTATTGGAAGGCTCGGGCGTCGATGCCGGCTTCAGCTTCGCGCCCTATCTGGGAGCGGAGGAGGGGGCGGCGTCGAGCGTCGAACTGGTGCCGCCGCCCGGAATGGCCGCGCCCGCTCCGGCGGGTGCCGCGCCAACTCAGCCGGCCCCGGCCGCCAGTGGTCCGGCACCCTCGGCGGGCGGGCTGTATTAGGCTAAGGCTGTTCAAGTCACACGGATGAGCGCGGATTGTTTCATCCGTGGCGGCGGGTTAGCGCCGTATCGGTGCTTCCTGAAAAATCTTGAGACGGTCAGGCGAGCCCCCGCCCCAGGGTAATCGCACTATCCGCGGGCGTCGCCCACCACCTTGACGATCTTTTCCTTGAGGGCCGGCGGCAGGACCGGCTTGGCCAGGAAGGCGTCGACGCGCAATTCCTTGGCGCGGGCCACGGTGGCGGCGTCGGTATGGGCGGTCAGCATCACCACCGGCAAATCACGGCCGAAGGGCAGGGCGCGCAGCATCTTGACGAAGCCGAAGCCGTCCATGGGGCGCATCTGCACGTCGCAGATGGCCACATCGGGTTGTTCGCGCTCGGCCACTTCCAGGCCGGAATTGCCGTCATGGGCCTCGACCACCGCGCCGATTCCGATCTGTTGCAGCATCTTCTTGACGATGGTGCGCACAAATTCCTGATCGTCGATAATCAGAACCTTGAGCGAGCCGAGATCCACCGCAGCCGACATCCGATCCATTCCTCTGGATTAAAATTCTCACCGGTTCGTTGAACCTAGCAGAAGCCGGTGAGAATGCCAAAGCCGGGTTGTGGACTACGCACTTACCGCAAGTTTTGCGCCGTTGGCGGCATCGCGGCCGGCGGCGAAGGCCTTCTGGTTGACCTCGACCATGGCGGGCTTCCTTTCCCGGAAACGGCCGACGATCTGCTCTTCCAGGTCGCTCGCCGGGAAGGGCAGGTAATCGGCGATGGCGCCCAGCATGACGGTATTGATCAGACGCAGGTCGCCCAACTCGCGGGCGATGGCGCCGGCATCGAAATCATAGACGGTGACGCCGGCGGCCCGCATCTGGGCCACCGGATCATCGGGATATTTGAACAGCCCGGCCGAGACCACTGGCGGTACCAGCCGGTTGGTATTGACCATGGCCACGCCGCCGGGGCGCAGCATGTCGGCCCAGCGCGAGCCCTCGGCCACCTCGAACGCCAGCAGGATGTCGGCGGTGCCGGGCGTGATGACCGGCGACCAGACCTTCTTGCCGAAGCGCACATGGCTTGTGACCACACCGCCACGCTGGGCCATGCCCGCCACTTCCGACTTCTTGCAATCCATGCCCTTGGCGATGGCGGCCTGGGACAGGATCTCGGCGGCGGTCATGACGCCCTGGCCGCCGGTCCCGCAGACCAGAATATTGGTGATCACGTCGCTCATGCTCATCATCCCTATTCCGCGACCGCGACGGGCTGGGCCAGGACGATGGCCTTGGGCCCGCACGATTCGACGCACATGTGGCAACCGGTGCACATGGCGGTGTCGATGGTGGTGAATTTCAGCTCGTTGACCTTGCCGTCGGGGCGGACCTTGGATTCGGCGCGCTTGACGGTGATGGCCGGGCAGCCGACGTTGATGCAATTGCCGCAACCGGTGCAATCCTCGTCGATCACGCGGTAGGGCTTGATCTTGGTATAGAATTCGGACAGCACGCAGGGCCGGTCGGTGATGATCACCGAGGGGCCGGGAATGGCGATTTCCTGGGAGATGGTCTTGAACACCACCGGCAGCTGGTAGGGATCGATCTTCTTGATGCGCTCGGGCGGCACGCCCAGCGCCTCGACCAGCTTCACGAAATCCACCCGCGGGGCGTCGTCGCCCTTCAGTCCCTTGCCGGTGCCGGCATGGTTCTGGCCGCCGGTCATGCCGGTGGTGCGGTTGTCGAGGATCAGGGTGGTGACGTTGCCGCGATTATAGACGATGTCGAGCATGCCCTGCATGCCCATGTGCAGGAAGGTGGAATCGCCGATGACGGCGACGACGGACTTGTCCTTGGTCTCTTCCGAGCGGGCCTTGTCCATGCCAAGAGCGATGCCCATGGAGGCGCCCATGGAGATAGTGGTGTCGAGCGCGTTCCAGGGATGGCCGGCGCCCAGGGTGTAGCAGCCGATATCGCCGGAAATCTGCACCTTCTTGCGCATGCGGGCCAGGGAGTAATAGACCCCCATATGCGGGCAGGCGGCGCACATGGTCGGCGGGCGGGGGAAGGGATCGAATTTGGGATAGGTGGTGGGCGGCGGCACCGGCTCGCCCAGGAAGGTCTTGATGGCCGGGATCAGGATGTTGGGGGTCAGCTCGCCCAGGCGGGGCAGCAGATCCTTGCCGTGGATCTTATAAAGACCGGCGGCCTTGAGCTCCTGCTCCATCAGCGGCTCGGTCTCTTCCACGATCACCAGATGCTCGACCTCGGCCGCCAGCTTTTCCACCAGCGCCACCGGCACCGGATAGGTGAAGCCCAGCTTGAGAACCGGCGCGTCGGGGAAGCTTTCGCGCACATGCATGAAGGCGGGACCGGAGGTGACGAAGCCGATGCGCTTGTCGGTGCCCTGATCGATGAAATTCAGCGGCGAGGCCTCGGCCAGGGCCTGGAGCTTGCCTTCACGGGCGATCTGCTCGGGCAGGCGACCCTTGGCGTTGGCCGGAGTCATCACCCAGCGCCGGGCGTCGGACTTGAAGCCGGTAATGTCATGGGGGTTGCGCTCGCCCACCTGGACCACGGCCTTGACGTGGCAGACGCGGGTGGTCAGGCGCAGGATCACCGGAGTGTTGTAGGCCTCGGACAGCTCGAAGGCGTACTTGGCCATCTCGTAGGCTTCCTGGGAATCCGCCGGCTCCAGCACCGGAACATGGGCGAAGCGGCCCCAGAAGCGGGAATCCTGCTCGTTCTGGGACGAGCTCATGCCCACATCGTCGGCCACGGCGATCACCAGACCGCCGACGACGCCGGCCACCGTCACCGTCATGAAGGCGTCCGACGCCACATTCAGGCCCACATGCTTCATGGCGCAGAACGAGCGGGCGCCGGACATGGATCCGCCGATGGCGACCTCCAGGGCGACCTTCTCGTTGACCGACCATTCGGCGTAGAGATCGGGATAGAGCGACACGCTCTCCAGGATCTCGGTGGACGGCGTGCCGGGATAGGCGGCGGCCACCTTGGCGCCAGCTTCCCACACACCCCGGGCAATGGCATCGTTACCCGACAACAACAGCCGCGAATGCGGCTTGGCCTGGACGGCTGCGGACATAGAGGACTCCTCACGCTCTCCGGTATCATCCGCCGGTCGCGGGGCTGCCCCTCTCGTTGCGGCGGAAAGGGCTGGAGACTAACACCGGTGGGGGCTTGATCCCAAGCAGAATGCGCATCCCAGGCTCCCCATTACGCTACGTTGCGATACTATGTGCGCTGAATTGTGTATCAGTTCCAGCGGCCATCGGTGGTCAGCCGGTTCAAATGCTCGATGGTCAGGACATGAACCGCGCGGGCGGCGATGGACAGCGGCCGGTCCATGGCGTGGGCCAGGGAGATGATCCGCTCGATTTCGGGAGCGACGATGGGGATCGACACCAGATTGGCCGCCTCCGGCCCGAAGCGGGCATAGCGTTCCGACAGCACCGTATAGCCGGCACCCGCCGCTACCAGCGCCTTGATCTGATCCAGGGCATCGATCTCCATGATCACGTCGGGCTCGGTTCCAAGCGCGTGGGCGGCGCGCTCCACCTCCGAGCGCACGCCGTGAGGCTGGCCGGGAAGGATCAAGGGCAGGGTGAGGACGCGGGCCAGATCGATCTCGCGACGCCCTTGGGCCAGCTTGTCGTCCCGGGTGGTGACCAGACCCAGCCGCTCGCGGGCGATGAAGCGGGTGGCGAGGCCGGGCGGGTGCTCCGAGCCGAACACCAATGCCATGTCCACCGAGCCCGACAGCACCCATTCCAGCATGTGACCGGACAGACCCTCGACCACGCGAAGATGGATGGCGGGATGGCGCTTGCGCACCGCCAGGGCCAGGGGCACGGTCAGAACCGGCCCCAGGGAGGTGGGAATGCCGATCACCGCCGCGCCGGCGGGTGCTGCCTCCAATCCCCTGATCTCATCTTTCAGCGAGCCCATCTGCTCCACCAGAAGGCCGGCCCGCATGGCCAGCCGCAGGCCGCTTTCGGTGGGCACGACGCCCCTTGCGGTGCGGTGGACCAGGGGACAGCCGAATTCCTCCTCCAGCCGTTTCAGGTGCAGGCTCAGCGCCGGCTGGGCCACCCGCAGCACCTCGGCCGCCCGCGTCAGCGAGCCGTGCTCGACGATGCCCAGGAAGTAGCGAAGCTGGCGAATGTCCATTTATATATGTCCCTCACGCGCCGGGCGGACGCCCCGTGGCGCCCTTGGCTTACGCGGCATAAGCCGCGGCGGCCTTTGGCCTTGCCATCAGAGCAAGGGCTCTGGTGGCAGTATATTGAAATGTTATGTCTCCCATAGAAAAGATATTTTTCTCATAATGGCTCGGCTGGGCCATGGTGGCGTCCGATGTGTCATTCGCAACCGGGAGACTAACGCCGTGCAGCATTTCAAGTGGGACGACCCCTTCCTTCTCGAAGACCAGCTCAGTGAAGACGAGAAGCTGATCCGCGATTCGGCTCATGCCTATTGCCAGGAAAAGCTCCAGCCTCGGGTGATGAAGGCTTTCCGCGACGAAAGCTTCGACCGCGAGATCATGAACGAGATGGGCGAGATGGGCCTGCTGGGTCCGACCATTCCCGAGGAATACGGTGGGCCGGGCGTCAATCACGTGGCCTACGGCCTGATCTCGCGCGAGGTCGAGCGGGTGGATTCCGGCTATCGCTCGGCCATGAGCGTCCAGTCCTCCCTGGTCATGCATCCCATTTTCAGCTACGGCACCGAAGAGCAGAAGAAGAAGTATCTGCCGCGCCTGGCCACCGGCGAGATCATCGGCTGTTTCGGCCTGACCGAACCCGATG
>JACQAD010000167.1 GCA_016195125.1 Magnetospirillum sp. | reverse complement strand
GCCAACCACCCCGATACCGGCGGTTCCACCTGGATCGCCGCCAGACTCAATCAGGCCCGCGACCTTCTTTTGGGGTAATCGTTGCGTCGCGCGCGCCGGCATGGCAAAACAAGCCGCGACCGTAACGAGGCGCGGCCAAGCGCGCCGGGCGGTCCAGACAAAGCTCAGGAGTGATCGATGTCCCGTCGTGTCCGCAAGGCCGTGTTCCCCGTGGGTGGCATGGGCACCCGTTTCCTGCCCGCCACCAAGGCGATGCCCAAGGAAATGCTGCCGGTGGTGGACAAGCCGCTGATCCAGTATGCCGTGGAAGAAGCCGCCGCCGCCGGAATCGAGCATTTCATCTTCGTCACCGGCCGCGGCAAGAACGCGCTGGAAGATCACTTCGACCACAATCCTGAGCTCGAGCGCATCCTCAAGGAGCGCGGCAAGTTCGATCTGGTCGAGGCCGTCACCAGCTGGATGCCCAAATCGGGCCAGATTTCCTATACCCGCCAGTCCGAGCCCCTGGGCCTCGGCCACGCCGTGTGGTGCGCCCGCGATCTGGTGGCCGACGAGCCCTTCGCCGTGCTGCTGCCCGACGACCTGATCCTGGCCAAAACGCCGTGCCTGAAGCAGATGGCCGCCGTCCACACCGAGGTGGGGGGCCATGTGGTCGCCGTCTCCGACGTGCCGCGCGAGCACACCAAGCGCTACGGCATCCTGGACGTGGAATTCGACAACGGCCGCCTGGCCAAGGCCAAGGGCCTGGTGGAAAAGCCCGACCCCGAGGTCGCGCCCTCGACCCTGTCCATCATCGGCCGCTATATCCTGCACCCCGCCGTCTTCGACGTGCTGGACAAGAAGGAAAAGGGTGCCGGCGGTGAGATTCAGCTCACCGACGCCATCAGCCAGACCATCGGCATGGTGCCGTTCCACGGCCTGCGCTTCGAGGGCAACCGCTTCGATTGCGGCGACAAGGTCGGCTGGCTGGAGGCCAATCTGGCCTTCGCCCTGGCCCGCGACGACACCGCCGAGGCCGCCCGCGACCTGATCACCCGCTTTCAGACCTTCCAGGCCTGATTCATCAAGCAACGACCAAGGACTAAAGCGTCATGCGCATTGCCATGATCGGCACCGGCTATGTCGGCCTCGTGTCGGGAACCTGTTTCTCCGAATTCGGCATCACCGTCACCTGCGTCGACAAGGATGCCCGCAAGATCGAGAAGCTGGGCGAGAACGTCATGCCCATCTACGAGCCGGGCCTGGATGATCTGGTCGCCGCCAACGTGGAATCCGGCCGCCTGACCTTCACCACCGACCTCAAGTCGGCGGTCAAGGACGCCGACGCGGTGTTCAGGTGATCGTCACCAAGTCCACCGTGCCGGTGGGCACCGGCGACGAGGTCGAGCGCATCATCCGCGCACGCCGCCCCGATGCCGAGTTCGACGTGGTCTCCAACCCGGAATTCCTGCGCGAGGGCTCGGCCATCAACGATTTCATGCGCCCCGACCGGGTGGTGATCGGCACCGAATCCGAGCGGGCCCGCAAGGTCATGAAGCATCTCTACCGGGTGCTCTACCTGATCGAGACCCCCATCGTGTTCACCTCGCGCCGCACCTCGGAGTTGATCAAGTACGCCGGCAACACCTTCCTGGCCACCAAGATCACCTTCATCAACGAGATCGCCGATCTGTGCGAGAAGGTCGGCGCCGACGTCCATGACGTGGCCAAGGGCATCGGCCTGGACGGCCGCATCGGCAAGAAGTTCCTGCATCCCGGTCCCGGCTATGGCGGCTCGTGCTTCCCCAAGGACACCCTGGCCCTGGTCAAGACCGCCCGCGATTTCGACGCGCCCTTGAAGATCATCGAGACCGTGGTGGCGGTGAACGACCAGCGCAAGAAGGACATGGCCGGCCGCGTCGTCGCCATGTGCGGCGGCTCGGTCAAGGGCAAGACCATCGCGGTGCTGGGCCTGACCTTCAAGCCCAATACCGATGACATGCGCGACTCGCCCGCCATCGACATCGTCGCCGCCCTGGTCGAGGCCGGCGCCGTCATCAAGGCCTTCGACCCCGAAGGCATGGAGGAGGCCAAGAAGCTGCTGCCCGCCCAGGTGCAGTATTGCAAGGATTCCTACGCCACCATGCCCGGCGCCGATTGCGTAGTGCTCATCACCGAGTGGAACGAATTCCGCGCCCTGGACCTCGGCAAGGTCAAGTCGCTGCTGAAGACGCCCGCCCTGGTCGATCTGCGCAACGTCTATGTGGCCGAGGACATGATCGAATTGGGTTTCACCTACTCGTCCATCGGCCGGCCCTGAGACCCCAATCACGGATCGAAAAAGGCCGGGCGTTCCCGGCCTTTTTTCTTTTGCGGACATTGACACCCGGCCCGCCATCGGCCATCAACGCCGAAAGGAATTCGCCGGAAGGGAGTCCAAAGCCATGGCCGCAGTGAAGACGATCGTCACCACCCCCTTCGCCGGCCAGAAGCCGGGCACATCGGGCCTCCGAAAGAAGGTCGCGGTCTTCGCCCAGCCCCATTACCTGGAAAACTTCGTCCAGTCGGTGTTCGATTCCATCGGCGATATCGCCGGCAAGACCCTGGTGCTGGGCGGCGACGGCCGCTATCACAACCGCACCGCCATCCAGATCATTCTGAAAATGGCCGCCGCCAACGGCTTCGCCAAAGTCATGGTGGGAGCCGGCGGTATCCTGTCGACGCCGGCGGCCTCGGCAATCATCCGCAAGTACAAGACCTTCGGCGGCATCATCCTCTCAGCCAGCCACAATCCCGGCGGCCCCACCGAGGATTTCGGCATCAAGTACAACATCCCCGCCGGCGGCCCCGCCCCCGAGGCCATCACCGAGGCCATCTATGCCCGCAGCCAGATTATCGACCAGTACCGCATCCTGGAGGCCGCCGATGTCAATCTGGACACGATCGGCGAAGCCCGCCTGGGCGAGTCCCGGCACGGTGATGAACGGCATCCCACTCGAGGATTTCGGCCACGGCCATCCCGATCCCAACCTGGTCCACGCCCACGATTTGGTCGAGGCGCTGACCGGCCCCGACGCGCCGGATTTCGGCGCCGCCTCGGACGGCGACGGCGACCGCAACATGATCCTGGGCCGCGACTTCTACGTGACGCCCTCGGATTCCCTGGCGGTACTGGCGGCCAACGCCACCTTGTGCCCCGGCTACGCCAAGGGACTGAAAGGCATCGCCCGCTCCATGCCCACCAGCGCCGCGCCCGACCGGGTCGCCGCCAAGCTGGGCATTCCCGCCTGGGAGACCCCCACCGGCTGGAAATTCTTCGGCACCTTGCTCGATGCCGGTAAAGCCACCTTCTGCGGCGAGGAAAGCTTCGGCACCGGCTCGGACCATGTGCGGGAAAAGGACGGGCTGTGGGCGGTGCTGGCCTGGCTCAACGTCCTGGCCGTACGCCGGCAGAGCGTCGCCGACATCGTCGCCGCCCATTGGCGGGAATACGGCCGCAACGTCTATTCCCGCCACGATTACGAAGGCATCGATTCCAAGGCCGCCGACGGATTGATGGAGCATCTGCGCGGCCTGTCCCTCAAGGGTCAACGACTCGGCGCCTTTACCGTCGCCTTCAATGACGACTTCGCCTATACCGACCCGGTGGACGGCAGCGTCAGTACCAGACAAGGCATCCGCGTGGTGTTCGAGGACGGCTCACGCATCGTCTTCCGCCTGTCGGGCACCGGCACCGAGGGCGCCACACTGCGCGTCTACATCGAACGCTTTGAACCCGACTCGACCAAGCACCACCTTGATCCCCAGGTCGCCCTTGCCGATTTGATCAAGATCGCCCGCGATCTGGCCGGGATCGAAGCCAGGACGGGACGGACAGAACCGACGGTGATTACCTAAATTAAGGCGGCCCGGCCAGACGGCTTAGGGGGGATAGACAACAGAGGCACAGAGAAAAAGAGAAACTGGTTTTATTCCTCTGTGTCTCTGTGTCTCTGTGTCTCTGTGGTTCAATATCTGGTTCCGCCGAATCTATCGCCCGAGGTCAGAATGATGAATTGGACCACAGCCCAGAGCGCGGAATTTGCGACGATCGCCGCATGCGTAATTGCAGCTGTTTCTGTTCTCGGACTTGCGTTGGCGGCCCTTTGGAATGCACGAATCCGTAACGCCGATCTACGGCAGCGGGAATTTGAGAACTATCACGCCCTGATGAAGCAGGCTCTCGGAGATAGCTGATCTGACCGGTGCCTTGCCGACAGGCAGGCTCTCGCGATTTTCGAATTGCGGAGACACAAAGAATATAGGGAAATAACTATTAGAATTCTTTCTATGCTTCATGACAAAGCAGCAAACTCACCAGAAAAAGGCACGCCTGCCGTAAAAGCTGTTACTGATGAAATCGCCATAACTCTTTCCGCATTAAACAAGTTTTAGGTAGCTCCATGACCCACACCTTCCACCCCACCATCCTGCGCGAATACGACATCCGCGGCATTGTCGGCGAGACCCTGTTCGCCGCCGATGCCAAGGCCATCGGCCAAGCCTTCGGCACCAGAATCCGCCGCAATGGCGGGCATGTGGTCTGCATCGGCTGGGACGGGCGGCTGTCGTCGCCGGAGATGGCCGAGGCCCTGACCGAAGGGCTGATCGCCGCCGGCTGTTCGGTGCGCCGGATCGGGCGCGGCCCCACTCCCATGCTGTACTTCGCCGCCAAAATCCGCGATGCCGATGGCGGCATCATGGTGACCGGCAGCCACAACCCGCCCAATCATAACGGCTTCAAGATGGTGCTGGCGGGCAAGCCGTTCTTCGGCGCCGACATCCTGTCGTTGGGGACCATCGCCGCGGCCGGCGATTTCGTCACCGGCGAAGGCCACGCCGTCGACGATTCGGTCTTCGAGGAATACGTCAGCCGCCTGGAAGCCGATTACGATGGAATCCGCCCCCTCAAGGTGGTGTGGGATTGCGGCAACGGCGCCACCGGCGAGGTGCTGCACGCTTTGGTCAAGCGCCTGCCCGGCACTCACAAGGTTCTGTATGGCGAGATCGACGGCCGCTTTCCCAACCACCATCCCGACCCCACCGAGCCCCACAATCTGGTGGCATTGCAGGACAACGTCCTGGCCGAGGGCGCCCATCTGGGCATCGCCTTCGACGGCGACGGCGACCGCATCGGCGTGGTCGACGGCGAGGGACGCATCCTCTATGGCGACCAGATCCTGGTGATCCTGGCCGAGGATCTGCTCAAGACCCTGCCCGGCGCCACCATCATCGCCGACGTCAAGGCCAGCCGCGTCTTCTTCGACGAGGTCAAGCGCATGGGCGGCAACGCCGTCATGGGCCGCACCGGCCACTCGCTGATCAAGACCCAGATGGCCGAGACCGGCGCGCCGCTGGCCGGCGAGATGAGCGGCCACATCTTCTTCGCCGACCGCTATTACGGTTTCGACGACGCCCTTTACGCCGCCATCCGCCTGATGGGCATCGTGGCGCGCTGGGACCGTCAGAGTCTGGGCCAGCGCCGCGATCACCTGCCCCACATGGTCAACACCCCGGAACTGCGCTTCGACTGCCCGGAGGAGCGCAAGTTCGCCGTGGTCGCCGAGGTCAAGGCCCGGCTGGAAGCCGAAGGCGCCGCCTTCAATGCCATCGACGGCGTCCGGGTGGACACGCCGGACGGCTGGTGGCTGCTGCGCGCCTCTAATACCCAGGCGGTATTGGTGGCCCGTTGCGAGGCCGCCAGCGCCGAGGGGCTGAAACGGCTTCGCACCGCCCTGGCCGGGCAACTGGCCGCCAGCCGCGTGACCCTGACCCACGAAAACTGACGGTCCGCGACCAATGGGCGGGCTTGAAATTCTCGCCTTCCGGTTCCAGACTGCGATTATGCAAAGGTAGGGGGTCTGGGAACACTCACCCTGTCCGCAACAACAACGTTCCGAGACCAAAGCCGAAGGGAACCAGCGATGTCGGTTGAAACCATTCTCAAGACCAAGGGCAGCGTCGTCTTCACCATCCGCCC
>JACQAD010000146.1 GCA_016195125.1 Magnetospirillum sp. | reverse complement strand
GTGCCCATACCGCCATTCTCGAAAGGGTCGACACCGCCTTGGCCCAGCTGGACGAAGTTCTGAGCGTACCCGAGCGCCATCGCCGCCTCGATGAATTGGAAACCATGCTGGTTGAGCACGAGATGCTGGAAGACGCCGCCTTCTGGGACACACTCCGCGCCCATGCCGGTCAGCCTGTTCTGCAATGGACGGCCTTGATGACGACCGGAATCAATTGGCTCGATGACCAACACCGCGAGATGGTGGCGCAACTGAACGGCCTGGCAAAGGCTGCCCAGGACGGTCGGCACGAGGAGGCGGGACAGAGGTTGCGGCGCTTCCTGGACATGGCGCGCGCCCATTTTGCCGACGAAGAGCGGCAATTGGCCGAATGGGGGGAAGCCATGCCCGAGCATCGGGCCGAGCATGCCCGGATGCTCGAGGAACTCGACAGCCTGGTTAACGACGGCGATGACCCGGGCATCCTGGTCAATCACTATCTGCGGTTCTGGATGATCGACCACATCCTGGGCCTCGACCGGCGTGACCTTGCCGGACGGAGCTGATCAGCTGGCCGAGGCCAGACGCGATGGCAGGGCGCGGCCCAGGCGGGCCTGATCATAGCGAACCAGATCATTGCGGCGGATCAGGGCGCGAATAGTGCTGACATAGGCATCGCCCCGCTCGGAATAGCTGCTGAGCGCCGAAACCAGGGAATAGCCGTCAGGCTGGGCGCCGTGGGCGCGCAGGGAGGCGCGGGCGCGGCGCAGATCCTCGTAAGCCTTGTGGGTGTTGAGGTTGTGCACATAGGCGCGTACCGCCTCGTACAGGGTCGAGAAATTGCGCATGCCGGTGGAATCCGCCGACAGCTCGACGGTATGGCCGAACAGGTTCTGGCTGCGCCGGACCAGCTTGGAAGTACCCCAGCCGGATTCCTCGGCGGATTGGGCCAGGGCCAGGGAGGCCGGGACCACGTCGACGCGGGCCAGCAGCTTGCGCAGATTGCCGCTTTCGACATCGTAGCGCCGCGCCAGGCCTTCGAGCCAGATCTGGTCGGAGGCAGGCACGTGCAGCCGGTTGGCCTTGCGGTTCATGATGTCGAGCAGGCGCGAACGCTCCGCGGCGATTTCCTCGTCCACCGCCAGCACCAGCGGCAGCATGACGCGCAGAAACACCGTCTTCTTGGTATCGGTATCGGGAAGATCGTCGATATCACCGGGGATATGGGCCAGGAACAGGGGCGGCACGTCGGCACCGCCGTTGGCGACACTGTCCAGCCGATAGCCCAGCCGATCCAGAGCCCGGTCGAGACGCGCCGCGCTGGCCACGTCCTCGCCGCTGAGAATGGCGGCCTCGTTCACCGATGATGCGGCGGCCTGGGAGGCCACCTTGACCGGCGGTACGGCGCCATGAAGCACCATCCAATACAGACCGCCGACGGCGCCGAGAACGGCGGCAAAACAAAAGGCGGTGAAGGTTCGGGATCCGATCGACCCGGCTGTCATACGGGAATGCCTCGCTCATGTTGCAGTGCAATATCAAGCTGTACCTTAGCCGCACGTTTGCGCTAAATCAACCCAAAACCGCCCGCCATATGAACGAAAACGGAACACGCCCCGGGGCGATGCCACGGGGCGTGCTGAAAAAACTCACGGTCAGAAGGTGTTAGTCCACCGCCTGCACCGCCATCACTTCGGGAACATAATACTTCAGCATGTTCTCGATTCCGTGCTTGAGGGTGGCGCTGGAGCTGGGGCAGCCCGAGCAGGCCCCCTGCAGGTGCAGGTAGACGATACCGTCCTCGAAGGCGCGGAAGATGATGTCGCCGCCGTCCTGGGCCACGGCCGGGCGGACGCGGGTATCGAGCAATTCCTTGATCTGCATGACGATGCCGTCATCGTCACCGCTCAGGGAGGCGGTCTCGGAGCCGGGATTGATCACCGGCTCGCCGGAATTGTAGTGATCCATGATCGCCGCCAGAACCTGGGGCTTGACCACCTGCCAATCGGCGGCATCGACCTTGGCGACGGAGATGAAATCAGTGCCCAGGAACACGCTGGAAACGCCGTCGATGGCGAACAGGCGCGTGGCCAGGGGGGAATTGCCGGCCCGCGAGGCTTCGGCGAAATCGGCGGTACCCTGGTTCATCACCACGGTGCCGGGCAGAAACTTGAGAGTCGCGGGATTGGGCGTGGGTTCGGTCTGGATGAACATGACGGTCCTTCACAAGGGGCGCTTGAGACTGCCCATAGTAGATGGCGTCGGCTATCTCCGAGTCAAGGCGTAGGATGATGGACGGACCCATCTCTCCGGTCCCGGCGCGCCCTGTGGCGCGTAAGCCCAGCACGCTCGCGTGCGCCCGGCGCTTGAGGGCCTCGATCAAGTGATACTATCGATCTGAGCCTGGGTCAGGCTGCCGGGCACCAGGGTCAGGGGCACCCGCAGCTTGCCGATATATTTGCCGGTCAGGGCGGTGACCAGGGGGCCGGGGCCGCCGGGGCCGGTATCGGCGGCCAGGACCAGCACCGAGATGGAGGGTTCCTCGGCGATCAGGGCGATCAACTCGTCGCGGGGATTGCCTTCACGCACGTACAGCACCGGCAGATGGCCCGACATCTGGTTGACGTCGCCGGCCAGGCGGTTGAGCAATTGCTCGGCGGCCTCGCGGGCCTCGGCCCGCATCAGATTGCCGATGCTGGCGAAATGCTGGTATTCGGCGGGCTCGATCACCCTCAGCAGCGCCACCTGCCCGTCCGAGGAGCGGGCCCGGCGGCAGGCGAAGCGAAGGGCGGCCTGCATTTCCGGGGAATCGTCCACAACCACCAGGAATACGCGTTGGGTCGGCATGGAGACCTCCTGGATCAAGATTTCTTGAAGGCGATCGCCGCCAGCCAGCCGGCGGCGGCGGCCAGCAGGATGGCGAGGATGCCGTAGGCGGCGGCCTGATGATGGGCGAAGTCGAAGACATCGGCGCCGATGCCGATCTTGCTGACCACCAGCGGCGTGGTCTGGGCGCTGATCACCTGACCGGCGGACATCAGGTAGACCTCGACCATGTAGATGCCCACCGGCACATTGGCGGGGAAATGCACGTCGGTACGGAACAGGCGCTGGCTCAGCATGCCGATCTCCAGCACCTTGTCGCCGTAGAGCCCCTTGGTCTGATTGAGGCGGAACAGCGCCTTGCGGTACTCGCCCAGATCCGAGCCCTGGTCCTTGACGCGGATGTCCAGGTCGAGATGGTCAAGGCCGATCTGGTGACGGTCGAGGATGGCGGTCGGCGCCACTTCCTCCAGCGGCCGGGTGGAGGCCACCTGATAGAAGGACGGCGCGTTGTCCACCTTGGCATTGCCGGAATTGATCCAGATGCCGGCGGTGCGGTCCTTGCGGCGCAGGGTTTCGGCCTTGTTGGGGCCGCGCACCACCACCACCACGTCACCGGCCTTGTCGCCGTCCATCTCCTCGATGGCGCCGAACAGCAGGACGTCGGTGCCGGCAAAGCCGGTGGTGATGGCCACCAGATGCTTGGAGAGGTCGGCGACCAGGGGCTCGACCGCCCGGGCCGGATCGCCGGCCAGCAGCAGCGCCAGAAGAGGAAGCACAAGCAGCCGCGCGCGCATCAATGCTTACCCCCGCCGCCCAGGCCGAACAGCTCGTTCGGCACCGAAATCATATCCACCAGCAGCTTGGCGCAAACCCCCAGCACCATCAAGGCCAGCAGCGAGCGCAACTGCTCGCCCTTGAGCTTGACGCCGAAGCGGGCGCCGATCTGGGCTCCGACCACGCCGCCCAGCAGCAGCAGCAGCGCCAGGACCACGTCGACGGTGTGGTTCATGGTCGATTGCAGGAAGGTGGCGTTGGCGGTGACGAAGATGATCTGGAACAAGGAGGTGCCAACCACCACCGCAGTCGGCATGCCCAGCAGATAGATCATGGCCGGAACCATGATGAAGCCGCCGCCCACGCCCATGATAGCCGCCAGGATGCCCACGAACAGGCCGATGATGGCGGGGACGATGGCGCTGATATACAGCTGCGAGCGCCGGAAGCGCATCTTCAGCGGCAGGCCGTGCATCCAGCTGTGCTGGTGCTTCTTGCGCACCGGGATGGCGGCGCCGCCCGCCGCCTGACGGCGGCTGGCCAGCAGGGCCTGGATGCTTTCTACCAGCCTCAACGAGCCGACGATGCCCAGGAAGATGATGTAGCAGAGCGAAATCACCAGATCGATCTGGCCGAGCCCGCGCAGCCAGCGGAACAGATAGACGCCCAGGGTCGAGCCGACGAAGCCGCCGGCCGTCAGGATCAGGCCCATGCGGACATCGACATTGCCGCGCCGCCAATGGGCCAGCACGCCCGACACCGATGAGGCGACGATCTGGTTGGCTTCGGTGCCCACCGCCACGGTGGGTGGTACCCCCAGGAAGATCAGCAGCGGCGTCATGAGAAAGCCGCCGCCGACCCCGAACAGGCCCGACATGAATCCCACTCCGCCCCCCAATCCCAGGATGACGAAGACGTTCACCGACATCTCGGCGATGGGAAGGTAGATCTGCATTCCTTCCGCCCCCTGGCCCTCGCGCTCTCGGATGGCGCTTAAAGACTTCCTTGGTTGTCGCTCCAACCGGGGGGGAATGGCAATAAGAAATTTATGGTTTTCTAATATTGTCCTGCTTCAGCGCCGCCAGCACCTCGGCCGCCTGCATGCGGGCCCGCAGCGTCAGATAGCCTTGGGACGCCAGATGGTTGGGCAGGATGCTGGAATCGGGGGTGGCGCTCCACACCATCCACGGCCGCAGACGGGCGGCGCCGGCCAGCTGATCCACCAGCCTTGTCCAGGTCTCGCCCTGGCGGCGGTCGGTCAGCACGGTCTCGAAATCGCGGCCGAGCTCGCGGAGCACGATGGAATGGGCGTAAAGCCGCCCCTTGTTGCCGTAAAAGACGCTGTCCACGGTAAAGTCCAGCAGCACCGAACGGCCCTCGGCCAGATGGTGGTCGATGGCCTCGGTGACCTCGTCGAGATCACGGATCAGGGCCTCGAGAACGGTGATCAGGGCCTCGGGGCGGCGGTCGAAGGTCGAGCTGCCGGTGGCCACCAGATCGTTGTAGAGGTCGAGGGAGCGCTGGGCGTTGCGGTATTGCTTCTCCGCCGAGGCGGTGGGCAGCCAGGATTTGCGGGTATCGAACTTCCACACCGTGCCCGGATATTTGAGCAGGCCGGCGGCATGGTTGAGGTTGACCTCGGCGCCGTTGGGGCCGAAGGCCACGCCCTTTTCCGCATTGAGGGCGCCGACCACGCGCGACAGGGCGCCCACCAGACCCAGCTGGAAGGCGGGCATGTCGCGCAGCCAGGCGCCGGGCAGGAAGAAGGGGTCGTTGGCCCGCCACCTATTGACGTCGAGCTCGCGGGAAATCAGGGCGGCGGCCACCGCCACGCCGCGCGAGCGCGGTGCCGTCACGTTGCCGGCGGTGAAGTCGGGATTGTCGTCGATCTTGCTGATCACCAGCATGGCGATGGGGAAGACCAGCACCACCACCACGGCGAAGGCCCACAGCACGAAGCGTCGCGACGGATGGCGCAGCAATGCCGCCAGCCCCGACAAGGCGGCGGCGATGGCGTTCAGGGTGGTTTCGGCGAAGCGCTGGGTCACGGCCGCAGGAACCCGACGATGTCGTAGACGTCCTTGATGATCGGCGCGGCGATGGCGTCGGCGCGTTCGGCGCCCGAGCGCAGGATGGAATCGATATGAGCGGGCTCGGCCATCAGCCGCTTCATCTCGGCATTGATGGGGCCGAGCACCGACACGGCCAGATCCACCAGCTCCTTCTTGAACTCCGAGAATTGCCGGCCTTCGAACTGGGTCACCACCTCGGCCTTCTCCTTGTCGGACAGCGCCGCGTAGATGCCCAGGAGATTGGAGGCCTCGGGACGGCCGTCAAGCCCCTCGACGCTGCCGGGCAGGGGCTCCAGATCGGTCTTGGCCTTGCGGATCTTCAGGGCGATGGTCTCGGCATCGTCGGTCATGTTGATGCGCGAGTAATCGGATTCGTCGGACTTGCTCATCTTCTTGGCGCCGTCGCGCAAGCTCATGATGCGCGCCGCCACCCCGGGAATGATGGGCTCGGGCTGGGGAAAGAAGTCGACGCCGAAATCGTTGTTGAACTTCTGGGCGGTGTCGCTGGCCAGCTCCAGATGCTGCTTCTGATCCTCGCCCACCGGCACATGGGTGGCCTTGTAGGCCAGGATGTCGGCGCTCATCAGATTGGGATAGGCGAAGAGGCCGACCGAGGCGTTCTCCTTGTGCTTGCCCGCCTTGTCCTTGAACTGGGTCATGCGGTTCAGCCAGCCCATGCGCGCCACGCAATTGAAGACCCAGGCCAGCTGGGCATGGGCGGGGACGGTGGATTGGTTGAAGACGATGTGCCTGGAGGCATCGACGCCGGCGGCGATCATCCCGGCGGTGACCTCGCGGATATTGCGGGTCAGCTCCTTGGGGTCTTGCCACATGGTGATGGCGTGCATGTCGACGATGCAGAAGATGCACTCGTACTCGTTCTGGAGCCGCACCCAATTCCGGATGGCGCCCAGGTAATTGCCGAGATGGAGGTTACCCGTGGGCTGGACGCCGGAAAAAATGCGCTTCATGACGAATTCGAGGCTCCGAATAGAGTTTCAGGCGCTCAGGTATACTCTCACGCAGGGGCAAATCAAGGCCTGGAGCGCAGCGACTAGCGCGTTGAGCGCGCCGCAGCGTTGCCGCAGGCATAAGCGAGGACAGCCAAGCGGAGCGCCGGCGCCTGAGGCTTGGCCCGGAGCGCAGCGACTAGCGCGTTGAGCGCGCCCCAGCGGTGCCGCAGGCATAAGCGAGGACAGCCAAGCGGAGCGCCGGCGCCTGAGGCTTGATCAAGACCTCCTCCGCAACGCCTTGATC
>JACQAD010000145.1 GCA_016195125.1 Magnetospirillum sp. | reverse complement strand
GCCGGCGACGCCGCCCATATCGTGCCGCCCACCGGCGCCAAGGGCCTCAATCTCGCCGCCTCGGACGTCCGCTATCTGTCTCGGGCCTTCATCGAATTCTATGGCGGCAGCCCGTTGGGCATCGACCATTACTCGGCGCGTTGCCTCCGCCGCATCTGGAAAGCCGAGCGCTTCTCGTGGTGGATGACCAACCTGCTGCACCGCTTCCCCGACACCAACGCCTTCGACCAGCGGGCGCTGGAGGCCGAGTTGGATTACGTGGTCCATTCCCATGCGGGCCGCACCACCCTGGCCGAGAATTACGTGGGCCTGCCGTTCGAGGATTGAAGCCGGCAGGCCTTGATACCCAGACAGGGGCGACATGGGCCGGAGGCGAAGGATCTTTCCGGCCAAGGCGGCGGCTGATGACGGCATTCCGGGGAAGAGGGAGGGGTGGAACCGCCTCCCCCCTCGCCTTTTCAGAGGCGGATTTCGTCACGTAATCTTGCCGTCAGCGACCGGCTTTATGCTACACTGAGTGTGTCGCCAACCCGGTTCGTGATCGGCATTTTCATGGACAGCGCCAGTCTCGCCTCTGTGACATCCACCAACGCCTTGAACGCCAAGGCGCCGAGCACGAGCGCTGCCTCACCGGACACCAGCGCGACCACCACGGCCCAGCCCAACAATTCCAGCCAGATCTATTACAGCAGCCCGGTCGTCACCCGTGACGCCCTGACCGGGGCGGTCATTACCATGTGGCGCGATGTGAAGACCGGGGCGGAATTGTACCAATCGCCGTCCCAGGCTTCGCTGCTTTACGGCATCGTCCAGGGGCGCGGCGCCGAGACATCCAGCCAGAAATCCGAAAGCTCCGCATCAACCAGATCCGGCGTCTCTTTCCTGTCTTAGCAACAGCCTCGAACCGGAGATGAGGCGTGCCTGCCAAGACGGTCGGGCGCGATGGTCAGGGTGCGCCCGAGCCACCCCGGCCAGGACTCAAACAATAATACTATAATATGAATATGCATATTATAGTATTATTGTTAAGAAGCCTTCCGGTTCCAGCCCTCGAAAGAGGGAAAGCCCGCCAACCCAACCCAAAAGGGGCTATCATTTTTTGGCATAGTCATATTGATATAGGAAGCATTACTTAGATTTCCTTATCTCACCGACACCATAAGTTCGCCAGCAAGGCAAAATATCTATCGGTGATTTTAACCAATGCCGCAGATCAGTACGGTCCCGACCGTCAGGAGACACGCATGTTCGCCAACATGAAGATCGGTATTCGTCTGGGCATAGGCTTCGCCCTGATCCTTGCCTTTACCCTGATGATCGGCATCGTCGCCGATACCGCCGCCGACCGGCAGGTCGAGGCCACCTACAAGCTCTACCGTCACCCCTTCACGGTGACCAATGCCCTGCAGGAGGCCAATACCAATATCGTCGCCATGCACCGCTCCATGAAGGACGTGGCCCTGGCCAAGACCGCCGAGGATCTGGACAAGGCGGTGGCCGACGTGGACGCCCGCGAAAAGAAGGTCTACGAGAGATTCGCCCTGGCTCGCGAACGCTTTCTGGGCGACAAGGCCGATCTCGAGGCCGCCGCCAAGGCCTTCGCCGATTGGAAGCCCATCCGCGACGAGGTGATCGCCGCCTTCCGCGACGGACGCCGGGACGATGCCGCTGCCATCACCAAGACCAAGGGCGCCGTCCAGGTCGCCGAGATCAGCAAGACGCTGCAGAAGGTCATCGACTGGGCCATGGGCAAGGCCGAGAGCTTCATTAAGGGCGTCCAGGACGACAACGACCGCATGGATACGATCTCGCGCACCCTGCTGGGTGCCGCCCTGGTGCTGGGCGGGCTGATCGCCTGGGGAATCACCCGCTCCATCACCCGCCCGGTCAACGCCATGACCGGAGTGATGGGAGACCTGGCCGCCAACAACCTTATGGTCGAGGTGCCCTATGTCGGGCGCGGCGACGAAATCGGCGGCATGGCCAAATCGGTCGAACATTTCAAGGATCAACTGCTCCGCGTCAAGCAATTGGAAGCCGACCAGGAGGAACAGAAGAAGCAGGCCGAGGCCGACCGCATGGTCGCCATGCGCAAGATGGCCGATACCTTCGAGGACAGTGTCGGCAAGGTCATCGAAACCGTGACCTCGGCCGCCACCGAGCTTCAGGCCGCCTCGGGCCAGATGGCCGGCACCGCCACCGAGACCTCGTCCCAGGCCACCACCGTGGCGGCCTCGGCGCAGCAGGCCTCGGCCAATGTCCAGACCGTGGCCTCGGCCACCGAGGAACTGGCGGCCTCCATCAAGGAGATCGCCCATCAGGTCGAACGGTCCCAGCTGGTATCCGCCCATGCCGGGCAGGAAGTGGGCAACACCACCACCCAGGTCCGCGCCCTGTCGGAGAACGTCAGCAAGATCGGTGAAATCGTCAACCTGATCAACGATATCGCCGCCCAGCCCAATCTCCTGGCCCTCACCGCCACCATCGAGGCCGCCCGCGCCGGCGATGCCGGCAAAGGCTTTGCCGTGGTCGCCGGCGAGGTCAAGAATCTGGCCAATCAGACCGCCCGGGCCACCAGCGAGATCGCCTCTCAGATTGCCGCCGTTCAGCAAGGCACCGACGCCGCCGTCCATGCCATCGACGCCATCTCCTCGGTGATTGGTGAAATGGGCGAGATCAGCGCCGCCGTGGCCGCGGCGGTGGAACAGCAAAGCGGCGCCACCTCGGAAATCGCCCGTAATGTGGAGCAAGCCGCCAGCGGCACCGAGGATGTCTCCAGCAACATCATCTCGGTGGAACAGGCCGCCCGCGAAACCGGCCAAGCCGCCGAGCAGATTCAGACTTCGGCCACCGACCTTTCCAAACAGGCCGAGTTCCTCCGTCACGAAGTCAGCGAGTTCCTGCATCAGGTCCGCGCCGACAAAAAGGACATGAAATTGCTGACCTGGAGCAACGAACTCAATTTCGGCATCGCCTCCATTGATCGTCATCACCAGGATATGTTCAATCAAGTCAACGAGTTCTATCGCGGCATGATGTCCGGGCAGGGCTCCGCCGCCGCCGCCGCCTTCCTGGCCGCGCTGATCAACTCCATCCAGAGTCACTTCGCCGAGGAAGAGGCGCTGATGTCCCAGCACAAATATGGGGCCGTCGCGGAGACGCATCGCGCCAACCACAAGGCCTTCCTGGCCCGGCTGGCGGAGACCAGGGCCGCCGTCGAGGCCAATCGCCCCGATGCCGCACCCCAGGCGTTCGACTACATCTCCACTTGGCTTAAGGAGCATATCCGCAAGGATGACAAGGCCCTGGCGGAGTTTCTGCACGCCAGGAAAGCCGCCTGAGCCCCCCTCCTCCCAATCCCCCCCTTTTTTCATGCAATTCCCCGCCCCGGCCTTGTGCCGGGGCTTTTGTTTGGTCAAGCCCCAGGGTCGGTTTGCCGTTGTGACGCGGCCACACTGGATAGATAGATTTCACTAGTGATTACTAACTTTTCATCTGCCCATGAGTGCGCTCCTTGGAATTATTTCAAAAATTAGCCCAAGGCACGGTCCCGGCTTGCCCCGCCATGCCTCCCACCCCGAGAAACCCACCCTTTCGAGTTGGCACGGCGTTTGCGGTGACTGCAACGCACAACCGAGAACAAGAAGATCGGGGAGGCGTCAAGAGGAACGGAACGGCCGGGAGCGATTCCCGTGTCCGCTCGCGTGTCCGGGTTCGACCCTTTCCAGAGCTTCTGATCAGCCCGACGCGCCAGCCAAGGTGGGGGACAATGTACGACGATATGGAAAACGCCCGCGAAATCGCGAACCGCTTCAACCTCGAGCGCCGCGACTTCCTGAAGTTCTGCGCCGCCATGGCCGCCACCATGGGCTTGCCCAAGGGTGCCGAGGCCGAGATCGCCAAGGCCATCACCGCCAAGGAACGGCCCAGCGTGATCTGGCTGCATTTCCAGGAATGCACCGGCTGCACCGAATCCATGCTCCGCGCCGAGCATCCCACCATCGAGAAGCTGATCCTGGAGATCATCTCGCTCGATTATCACGAAACCCTATTCGCCGCCGCCGGCCATCAGGTCGAGGCCGCCCGCGAAGCCGCCATGAAGAAGAACTGGGGCAAGTACGTCCTGGTCATCGAAGGCGCCATTCCGGTCAAGGATGACGGCATCTACTGCAAGGTCGGTGGCAAGACCGCCCTGCAGCTGACCAAGGAATGCGCCGAGGGCGCCGCCGCCGTCATCGCCATCGGCTCGTGCGCCTCGTGGGGCGGCATGCCGTCGACCCCGCCCAATCCGACGGGCTCGACCGGCGTGCCGGAGATCCTGGCCGGAAAGCCGGTGGTCACCATCCCCGGCTGCCCGCCCAACCCCTATAACTTCCTGTCCACGGTCGTGCACTTCCTCACCTTCGGCGCCCTGCCGGCGGTGGACGACAAGGGCCGTCCCAAATTCGCCTATTCCCGTCTCATCCACGAGAATTGCGAGCGCCGCGCCCATTTCGACGCCGGCCGCTTCGCGCTGGAATTCGGCGACGAGGGACACCGCAAGGGCTATTGCCTGTACAAGCTGGGCTGCAAGGGCCCGGAGACCTACGCCAATTGCCCGGCCATCCTGTTCAACGACGTCGGCTCCGGCTCGTGGCCGGTGGGCACCGGCCATCCCTGCATCGGCTGCACGGAAAAGGGCATCGGCTTCGCCAAGCCCATCCACGCCCTGGCCGAGTTGCAGAACCAGCGTCCGCCCCTGGGCTATGCCCGCGTGGTCGAGGAGCAGGGTATCGGAGCCTCCATCGGCGCCATCGCCACGGTGGCGGCGGTCGGTGGCCTGGCCATCGGTGCCGGCGCCAAGCTGGTAGGCAATCTGGGCAAGAGCGAAGACGGCCAGGATTCCGGGAAACAGGGGTAATCCGCCATGACCATCACCAGACGCAATTTCTTGCGCCGGGCGGCGGCGGGTGGAAGTGCGGCGGCCGCCGCCTGCGCCACCCTGTCGGCTCCCCGCGCCGAGGCCCGGGAGAATCTCCCGATCCCCGCGAACGCGGTCGGTCTGCTCTACGACGCCACCTTGTGCATCGGCTGCAAGGCCTGCATGTCGGCGTGCAAGGAGGCCAACAACCTGCCGCTGGAAGACAATATCGGCGACAAGCTGTGGGACACGCCCCTGGAGCTGTCGGGCAAGACCTACAACGTCATCAAGATCTACCAGTCCGGCACCATGGAGAACAAGGACAAGGCCGAGAACGGCTTTGCCCATATCAAGCGCTCGTGCCTGCACTGCGCCGATCCCTCCTGCGTGTCCGCCTGCCCGGTCTCGGCCATGACCAAGGACAAGCAATCGGGCATCGTCGGCTATAACAAGGACGCCTGCATCGGCTGCCGCTATTGCGTCGCCGCCTGCCCCTTCGGCGTGCCCCAGTTCCAGTACGACACGCCGACGCCGCAGATCGCCAAGTGCCAGCTGTGCAAGCATCGCATGGCGGAAGGCAAGTTCGCCGCCTGCGCCGAAAGCTGCCCGACCGGCGCCACCATCTTCGGCACCTATCCCGCCCTGTCGGCGGAGATCGAACGCCGCCGGGCCATGAAGCCGGGCGAGCCCAACCTGTTCCCCCGCCGCACCCCCGATTCCGGCGACACCCACGAAAAGGCCGCGGCCGAATACGTGGATTACGTCTACGGCCAGAAGGATGCCGGCGGCACCCAGGTCCGCTATCTGTCGGGGGTTCCCTTCGACAAGCTGGCCCTGCCCATGGGCCTGCCCGAGCGGTCCTACGCCGCCGATTCCGAGACCCTTCAGCACACCTTGTACGGCGGCATGATCCTGCCGGTGGTGGCGCTGGCCGGTCTGGTCACCGCGGCCTGGAAGGGCTCCAAGGACCACCACGACGACGATGATTTCGATATGTTCGATCATCCGGAAGGGGGGCACAAATAATGGTTAATCACCCCATTCCCAGTCAGGTGGCCAGCCGCCTGCGCCGAGCCAAGGGCAGCGGCCACGCCGCCATCGGCGGCAAGCTGGTCAGCCCGGTCACCATCGTCCTGGGCGTCCTGATCGGCATCGCCCTGTTCTTCCTGGCCCAGCGCTTCATCTACGGCCTGGGCGCCGTCACCAACATCAACAACGGCTACCCCTGGGGTATCTGGGTGGTGTGGGACGTGGTCATCGCCACCGGCTTCGCCTGCGGCGGCTACGCCATGGCCCTGCTGTGCTACGTCCTGAACCGGGGCGAGTACCACCATCTGGTCCGCCCGGCGCTGACCGCCTCGCTGTTCGGCTATTCCCTGGGTGGCCTGTCGGTGCTGATCGATCTGGGCCGTTACTGGAATTTCTGGCACATCCTGTGGCCCGGCTATGCGCAGCCCGGCTCGGTGATGTTCGAAGTGGCCGCCTGCATCAGCTGTTACATCCTGGTGCTGTGGATCGAGTTCTCGCCCGCCTTCCTCGAACATTTCGGCTTCAAGGATCTCAAGGCCAAGCTGAACAAGGTCATGTTCGCCTTCATCGGCCTGGGCGTGCTGCTGCCGACCATGCACCAATCCTCGCTGGGATCGCTGCTGGTGGTGTTCGGCTACCAGATCCATCCGCTGTGGCAGACCCCGCTGCTGCCGCTGCTGTTCCTGCTGACCGCCGTGTGCATGGGCTTTGCCGTGGTCATCGTCGAGGCGACGGTGGCGGCGGTGGGCTTCAAGCGCGACATTCACGAGGAATTGCCGCTGCTGTCCAAGCTGGGCAAGATCATCATGGGCATCCTGGTGGCCTATCTGGTCATCCGCATCGGCGATCTGGTGGTGCGCGGCGCCATCTTCAAAGTCTTCACCTCGGGCATCAAGAGCGTGATGTTCCTGGTGGAAATGGCCGCCTTCGCCTATCCCGTCGTGGTCCTGTCGTCGCCCGCCAACCGCCGGCGGCTGTC
>JACQAD010000144.1 GCA_016195125.1 Magnetospirillum sp. | reverse complement strand
TTCGCGCCGCTGGGTGGTTCCCTGGCGGCGCAGGGGGCCATGGCCGGCATTCTTGGCGCCACCATGCTGGGGCTGTGCGCGCCCGCCTTCGGTTCTTCCGCCCGGCTGATCAGTGCGCCCTGCGCGCCGGCGGCGGCCATGCTCTCGGCCCTGGCGGTGACCATGACCGGCCAGGGTCTGCCGGCGGCCAGCGTGGTCCTGCTCATGGGACTGACGGCACTGCTCTGCGGCCTGTTCCAGATCGCCCTGGGGCTGTTGCGGATCGGCCGGCTGATCAAATTCATTCCTTATCCGGTGGTGTGCGGCTATCTCAGCGGCGTCGGCCTGATCATCATCGGCAGCCAGATTCCGAAATTCCTGGGGGTGCCGGGTGGGGTCGAGCTTTGGGCGGCGCTCAGTCTGCCCTCCTTGTGGGCCTGGCAGAGCATCCTGGTGGGCTCGGTGGTCATGTCGGTGATGGTGGTGACGCCGCGCCTGACCCGTGCGGTGCCACCGGCCATTCTGGCCCTGGGAGCGGGGCTGGCCACCTATTTCATTCTGGCGGGCTTCGATCCCGACCTGCTGAGCACCGACGGCAATCCCTTGCTGGTGGGACGGATCACCGCCGGCGGCCGTGGGGTCGGCGCCACCATCGCCCAGCATTGGCGGTCCCTGGGGGCGCTCGAGCCGGCGACCTTGCTCAAGGTCATCGTCCCCGCCTTGACCCTGGCGGCGCTGCTGTCCATCGACACGCTGAAGACCTGCGTGGTGCTGGACGCCATGACCAATTCCAACAGCGACCCCAACCGCGACCTGATCGGCCAGGGGCTGGGCAATGTGGCGACTGCGCTGGTGGGGGGTGTTCCGGGAGCGGGAACCATGGGAGCCTCGCTGATCAACGTCAACAGCGGCGCCAATACGCGGATGTCGGGATTGCTGGCGGGGGCGCTGTGCTTCATCGCCTTTCTGGTGCTGTCGCCGGTGATCGCCTGGGTGCCGGTCTCGGCCCTGGCGGCCATCCTGATCGTCATCGGCTTTCGCATGATCGACCGCCACAGCCTGGCCTTCTTCTACACCCCCGCCACGCGGCTGGACTTTCTGGTCATCACCTCGGTGATCGTGGTGGCCCTGGTGGGCAATCTGATCGCCGCATCGGGGGTGGGGGTGGCCTTCGCCATCTTGCTGTTCATCCGCGAGCAGACCCGCAGCACGGTGGTGCGCAACCGCATCGAGGGCAATCACCTCCTCAGCAAGCGCCAGCGGAGCGGCGAGGAGCCCGATTCCGTCGAGACCGAGGTCAGCGACACCGTGGTGTTCGAACTGCAGGGCAGCCTGTTCTTCGGCACCGCCAGCCAGCTCCATGCCGCCCTCGAACCGGAAACCAAGATCCGCAAGTTCGTGATCCTCAGCATGCGCCGGGTCCAGTCCCTGGACCTGACCGCGACCCATGTCCTCGAGCAGATCAAGGACCGGCTGGAGGAGAACGACGCCTATCTGGTGTTCTGCGACATCCCCAAGGGCCTGCCCAGCGGCCTCAAGATGAAGCGGTTTCTCAAGGATACCGGCGTGGTGCGGCCGACCAACAAGGCCTTCGCCTTCCGCCAGCTGGACGAGGCCCTGGAATGGGTGGAGGGGCAGCGCCACGCCGCCGGCCAGGCCTCCGAAGAGGACGCGCTGAGTCTGGAACTGGCCGATATGCCCATGTTCGAGGATATGCCCGACGAGGCCCTGGCCGAGCTCAATGCCGCCGTCACCCTGCGGCCCGTTCATGCCGGCAAGAAGGTGTTCAAGGCCGGCAGTCCGGGCGACGAGCTGTTCCTGATCCGGCGCGGTGTTGTCAAGATCACCCTGCCAATCCATAAGAAGGAACATTACCACCTGGCCACCTGCGGTCCCGGCGAGATCGTCGGCGGCATCGGCTTTCTGGACGGCAGCGACCATGCCGCCGATGCTCTGGCCATGACCGAGGTCGAGGTCTATGTGCTGGGACGCGAGGCCTTTACCGTTCTGGCCGAGCGCTACCCGGCCCTATCCTCGCGGCTGATCGAAACCGTGGCCCTTAACCTGGCGGACCGGCTAAGGGCCACGGTCAGCGAAATTCACGCCCTGAGGGGTTAGCGTTTTCCGCATTCGGCCTGACTTCGAAAAGCGGGAAAACTCTTAAGCCCGAGCGGCGTTTGAGCCCTGAATAGGCGAAGCCTTTCCGTACAGACAGGGAGCCTGGAGTGCATCAGCCTAAGGCTGATGCACTCTAGCGTTTGGCAGTGGCGGCGGTGGGGGCGGCGCGGCGTGAGGCCCGGTCGAACCCGGCATTGGGATTGGCCGAGACCGCTCCCTTGGGCTTGGGTGCGATGGGCGGCGGCGGTGCCGCCGTCGCCATGGACGGGACGGCGCCGTTGGTGGGAACGCCGGCGACCTTGCCGGGAGCCGGACGGATGGCGGCCGAGGCCGGCATGCCGCTGTCCAGGTCGATGGCGAAGGCCAGGGCCGCCAGGGTGGCGGATTTCATGCCCGGCATGCTGCGCGGCCAGGGGCGCTGGGTTTCCAGGTGCTTCGACAGCTTCTGGACGGCCCACAGGGCGCAATGCGGCCCGAAGGCCTGACGGAAACCCTTTGTCTCCAGCTTGGTATAGGCGGCGAACAGGAAGACGGTGACCGGCCTCAGCGCGTATTCCAGCGCCGGGAACAGCATGTCGATCGCCTTGGTTTCCATGACGGCGATCTGGGAGACCGACTTGCGCAATTGGGTCTCGTCCAGGCCGGGGAAGACGGCGTCCAGGCCCTGCTTGGTGAAAGCCTCCATCAGGGCGTTGGAATCGATGCTGCCGTCCACGGCGCGCAGACGCCTGGCATCCTCCAGCAGCAGCGGCAGCCGCCCGTCGGGGCCCAGGCCTTCATTGGCCAGAATGTCGATCTGCGACGAGTCGCGCAATTTGAGGATGCGCGAACCCAGGGTGCGAACCGTGGAAACCGCCAGGGTCGAATAGGACGGGATCAGCGGCACCTGCCACTCATAGCGGAGATGGTCGCGAAAGACGTTGTAGAGCTTGTCGGCGGCGCTGAGCGGCGGACGGTAGGGCTCGCGATGGATCGGCTTCCTGATGCCGAGCTTGATGGCGGTCTTGTGCAGCAGGCTCGGCGCCTCGACCACGACGGGCGGCGGCGGCTCGGGCGGCGGCAAGGTGGCGCGGAAGTAGCGCTTGGCCGAGGCCCGCACCACCAGCGCCACCACGTGATCCAGGGTCCGCCCGCAAAACAATTCCTCGTCACCGGCGGTAATCGGGCGCTTGTCGCGGCCCATCACCACCCGGCGAAAAAGATCGGGTTGGTTGCGGAAGACCTGAAAACACTGGTGAAGCGAACCCGGCGTATCCAGCACATGGTCATAGACCCGGTGTGGCGGTATGGCCGATAGCTCCGCGATGTTGACCCGAAGGATGTCGGAGACCTGAGTCCGCAAGGTGTTGCGAACCGCCTCCAACCCGTCATCCTGCTCTGGTCCTGGCCCTTTTCGGGCGTTGCTGCCTGCGTTCACACTCCCCCCCGGGACGTGTTGATCCTGCCCTATTCCCAACGTAAAGAATGGACATGAACCGTCGCAAACATCAACAAATTGTTAATAAAACCATACTTCAGTTATGGTTATAAGGTGAGGCAGCCTATTTGTGATGGCAGCACGGAGCACTTGTAACGCCCAGTGATGCCGGCAGAATGCGCAAGGCGGTCATTCCCACCACCGAGATGGCCAGGGCAATGGCGATGCCGCCCAGGCCCAGGATCACTTCCGGCAATGTGGGGGCATAGGCATGAAGCCGGCCGTCGGCGAAGGACGAACTCGCCTCCATGCCGGGGAACAGGTCCAGTGGCCAGGTCTGGCCGCCGATGATCAGAACGTAGAGCTGGGCCAGCCCGCCGATGATCACCAGCATGGAGGCCATCATGGCCCGCCGGCGCGGCGCATGGCCGCAGCCGGCGAAAGCGATGATCAGCGGCATGAGGCCGCCCAATCCCACTTGCCCCCCCCAGAACGCAAAAGTGATGAGGCCGCCGCCGGTCAGGACGAAGGCCTCGACACCGCCGCGTCCGGCGAAATAGAGCTGAGTGATGTGATGGAGCGCCACGAAATAGAGGTTGGCCGCCACGAACAGACCCAGCAGCCGCACCAGCCGGGTCAGGGTCTCGTCGCCCAGGCCGCGCCCGGTCATCTTGCAACCGATCGCCAGCACCAGGATGAAAACCGCCAATCCGTAGGCGAAGGACATGGCGATGAACAAAGGCGCCATTACTGCCGCGCCATAGGCCTCACGTGCCGCCAGGAATCCGAAGATGCAACCGGTGCCGGTGGTCAGGATCAGCCGCCAGACAAAGGCGCCCAGGGCGGCGGACTTGTAGAAGCGTCTGGCCCGCCAATCCACCATGGTCCACAGATAGATCGCCACCATCGCGAAGAAGCCGGAATAAAGGACGACGTTCCAGGCGAAGATGGATTTGAAATTGAAATGGGTCATGGCCACGAACAGCCGGTCGGGGCGGCCCAGGTCGAGGACCAGCACGGCCAGGCCGCCGGCCAGAAGGGCAATGGCCAGCAGGGCGGACAGGCGGCCCAGGGGCTGATATTCCTCGCGCCCGAACACCGAGCCGATGGAGGCGATGTTGAGGGCGCCCGAGGCGGCGACGATCAGGAACACCGCGAAGACATGGGGGATGCCCCAGACCACCTGATTGGTCATGCCGGTGACCCAGTGGCCCTGGTGCTCCATGTAAACGACGGCGGCCAGGGCGGCGGCGATCACCGCGCCGAGGCCGCCCATCAGGGCCAGCCAGCCGCGTGAATAGGCGCGGATCTGAGTGAAGGCGGTGGGTGTGCTCATGGCTCAGATCCCCTGATAGCGCACGCCCGGCTCCAGGCCGAGATCGGCTCGGATACGGGTGGTGGCTTCGCGCGCCACGCGCTTGGCGATGTCGGATTCGGGATCGTTGAGGTCGCCGAACAGCATGGCGCCCTTGGCCTTGGCCTTGCAGGATTCGACGCAGGCCGGCTCCAGCCCCTGATCCACCCGATGGACGCAGAGCGTGCAGCCCTCCACCGTGCCCTTGCCGCGCGGCAGATGGGGCTGCTGGTCCGTCTGCTCCTCATGGGCGAAGGAGCGGGCCTTGTACGGGCAGGCCATCATGCAATAGCGGCAGCCGATGCAGATATGGCGGTCCACCAGGACGATGCCGTCGGCCCGCTTGAAGGACGCGCCGGTGGGGCAGACATCGACGCAGGCGGGCTTGGCGCAATGCTGGCACATGACCGGCAGGGAATGGCTGGCACCGGTGGCCGGGTCTTTGACGTTGATCTTGCGCAGGTATTGGGCGTCGGTCAGCGGCCGGTCATGGCCGGAAAGACCCATCTCGGCCTTGCAGGATTCGACGCAGACGTTGCAATCGGGGGCGCATTTGGCGGTGTCGATCAACAGGCCCCAGCGCTGCCGCGCGCTGGCGGGCTGCCCCGGCGAGCGGGCCTGGGCGGGGGCGACCATCAGGATGGCGCCCGAGGTCAGGATGACCTGACGGCGGGACAGCGCATTCATCGCGACGCCTCCTTGACCGGCTTGGGCGTGGTGGCGTGACACTCGAAGCAATCGGGCTTCACCGCCGCATAGGCATGGCAGGACTGGCAGAACTGGCCGGGATCGTTGACCGGGATGGCCCTGCCCTCGGTCGTCTCGGCGGCGTGACAGGCGACACACTCCTTGAGCGAGGCCTTGGCGCCGCGAATGCCCTGGCGCAGGGTATCGTCGCGCTGATGCCTGAGCATGTCGGGATGGTCCCGACGCATGGTGGCGCTGGCCTCGATGCAGGCCTCGCCCTTGGCCTTGGGCAAAGTGGGCAGATCGGCGGCGAAGGACGCCGCCGCGCCCGCCATCATCAGCACTCCCAGGAGCAGCCGCGCCAGCATGCCTATTCCCCCAACCCCATCTGGATATAGCCGGTCGGGCAGACGTCCTTGCAGATGTGGCAGCCGATGCACTTGGCGTAATCGGTTTCAACATAGCGGCCGGTGGTGCGCTCGGTCTTCTTGACGCGGCTGACCGCGCCCTGGGGGCAGAACACCACGCAATTGTCGCATTCGAAGCACAGGCCGCAGGACATGCAGCGCTTGGCCTCGTCCACCGCCTTGGCATCGTCCAGGGCCAGCAGGCGCTCGTCGAAATTGCCGATGACCCGGTCGGCCTCGATATGGATTTCGTCGCGGTGATGGCGGGCGGTGCGGGTGAAATGCCCCAGGAACAGCTGGTCGTGGGGAATGATCTCGGCGGCCGAGCGGTTCTCGAAATTATGCACGGCGAACTTGGCTGCATCGGTGCCGCGGGTCGCACCGGCCTCGTAGGGGGCGGGGTCGAGATGGCCTTCGTGCAGCTTGGCCAGCAGGTCGAAATGATGCACATCCACCTTGGGCCGCTTGCCGACCTCGCCCTTGTCCAGGAACTCGTCGATGCTGGCCGAGGCGACGCGGCCATGGCCGATGGCGGTGGTCAGCAGATGCGGCTTGACCACGTCGCCGCCGACGAAATGCTTGGTCTTGCCGGGAACGCGCATGGTGCGGTCGGCATTGATGAAGCCCCGTCCGTTGTCGATCTCGGGCAGATCGCCCAGATCGCCGCTCTGGCCGATGGCCGAGACGATCAGATCGGCCTCGATGACGAATTCGGTGCCGGCGATGGGGGTGGGGGTCATCCCCTCCATGGTGCACTGGCACAGCTTGAGGCCGGTGGCGCGGCCATCGGCGCCCTTGACCACTTCCAGGGGCATGATGCCGCCCTGGATGTCGACACCCTCGCGCTTGGCGTCGTCGATCTCGCGCTGGGCGGCGAACATCTTTTCCACCGGGAACAGCGAAGTCAGGGTGACGGCGGTGCCCTGGCGCCGGGCCGAACTGGCCACGTCATGGGCCACATGGCCGAGGATGACGTTGTCGGCGCGGTCCTGCTCGGAGACCTGATCGATATGGCCCAGACGGCGGGCCACCGACGCCACGTCGATGGAGGTGTCGCCGCCGCCGACCACGACGATGCGGCCGGGAACGTGCTGCAGCCGGCCCTCGTTGAAGGCCTTGAGGAAGGCGACGCCCGACACGCAATTGACCGTGTCCTTCCAGCCGGGAATGGGCAGGCCGCGGCCGGCATGGGTGCCGACGCCCCAGAAGATGGCGTCGAACTTGTCTTCCAGCTCGGACACGGTGATGTCGGTGCCGACCCGGCACTTGGTCCGCACCGTGATGCCCAGGTCGAGGATGCGGTTGATTTCGGCGTTCAGCACGTCGCGCGGCGTGCGGTAGCCGGGAATGCCGTAGCGGACATAGCCGCCCAGCTCGGCCTTCTCCTCCAGAAGGGTGACGGCGTGGCCGGCGCGGCGCAGATGATAGGCCGCCGACAGGCCGGCGGGGCCGCCGCCGATGACCACCACGCTCTTGCCGGTCTCGATCTCGGGCTTGGGGAAGGCGAGCTTGTTGGCGATGGCCCAGTCGCCGATATAGTGCTCGACCGAATTGATGCCGACGTGTTCCTCGACCATGTTGCGGTTGCAACCGCTTTCACACGGCGCCGGGCAGACGCGGCCCATGATGGCGGGGAAGGGATTGGCCTCGGTCATGCGGCGGAAGGCGTATTCCTGCATGGAGACGCCCGCCGGCGGCTTCTCGACACCGCGCACGATGTCCAGCCAGCCGCGGATATCGTGGCCCGAGGGGCACGAGCCCGAGCAAGGGGGCGTCCGCAGCACATAGGTCGGGCATTTATGCGACCAGCCGGCCTTGAAGATCTCGTCCTGCCAGTTGCCGGGCTGGAAATCCCCATCCTTGTAGCGGCGATAGTTGAGGCCGTCGGTATTGGTCTTGGCACTGGTCTTGGCGGCCATCTGTGCTCTCCCTCGATATTTTTTAGTCGTTGTCGCCGAGAAGGATGGCGTTGCTCACCAACTGGTGAACCGACACCACCATCTCGCGGTCGAAATCGTAATAGGGCAGGATCTTGGTGAACTGCGCCTTGCAGATGGCGCACATGGCGGCCATGTGGGTGACGCCTTGCTTGTCCACCACGTCCTTCAGGGCTTCCATGCGCGGGCTGGCGCCCTTGACGCGCAGCTCGATCAGCTCGTCGGTGAGCAGGCCGCCGCCGCCGCCGCAACAATAGGTCTTGTCGCAGATGGTGTCGGGGTGCATGTCGACGAACTTGGGCACGCTGGCGATGATCACTTCGCGCGGAATAGTGAACTGGCCGCCGGGCCGGTCGCCCATGCGGGCGCCGCGCGCCACGTTGCAGGAATCGTGGACGGTCAGCACCATGCCCTCGTTGCCGGACTTGTCGAGCTTGATGCCCTTGCGCCGGATGAGGTCCGAGGTGAATTCCAAGATGTGCTGCGGCACCGGATAGCGCGGATCCAGGAAGTCCCAGGGACCGGCCAGGGTGTTGAGGAAGGAATAGGCGACACGCCAGGCATGGCCGCACTCGCCGAAGATGATGCGCTTGACGCCCAGCTCCTGCGCGGCCTCGCGGATGCGCATGGAAATCTTCTGCATCTGCTCGTAATTGCCGATGAACATGCCGAAATTGCCGGCTTCCGAGGCCTTGGTCGACAGGGTCCACGACACGCCGGCGGCATGGAAGACCTTGGCATAGCCGATCAGGCCCAGCACATGGGGCTCGGCGAAGAAATCGGCCGAGGGAGTGACCAGCAACACCTCGGCGCCCGCCACGTCGATGGGCAATTTCACCGGCACGCCGGTCTCGTCGAGGATGTCCTCCTCCAGGCCTTCCAGGGTGTCGAGCAGGGCGGGGGCGGGCAGGCCGAGATTGTTGCCGATCTTGTGGACCTTGCCGATGATCTCGTTGCAGTATTTCTGGCCCTGGCCGATGGAATCCATGATGTCGCGGGCCGCCATGGAAATCTCGGCGGTGTCGATGCCATAGGGGCAGAACACCGAGCAGCGGCGGCATTGCGAGCACTGGTGGAAGTAATTGTACCACTCGTCCAGCACGTCGCGGGTCATGTCCCGGGCGCCCACCAATCCGGGGGTCAGCTTGCCGGCGGTGGTGAAATAGCGGCGATAGACCGAGCGGAACAGATCGGCGCGGGCTACCGGCATGTTCTTGGGGTCGCCGGTTCCCAGGAAATAGTGGCACTTGTCGGTGCAGGCGCCGCACTTGACGCAGATGTCCATGAACACCTGCAGGCTGCGGAACTTGGACAGCTTGTCGCCCATCAGGGCGATGGCGTGCTTTTCCCAGCCCTCTTCCAGCTCGCCGGGAAAGCCCAGGGGCTCCTGGTGGGCGGCGGCGGCGAGATAGGGCTTGGATTCGGCCATGGCGGCCGGCTTCAGGGCCGGAACCGGATGCTCGGCGGGATCGCCCAGGGCGGGGATGTCGAAGGGTGCGGCGGCCATGGTCTCAGCCCTTCTCTTCCAGCTTGGCGGCCCAGGGGGCGAGGTGGCGCATTTCGCGCGGAGTGTCGGTCTGGTTGCGGGTCGGGCTGAAGAACAGGCCCGGCGCATGCAGCAGCTTGGAGAACGGGAAGACGATCATCAGCCCGCAAACCAGCAGCAGATGCAGGCCCAGCAACGGATCGGCGGGCAACGGCCGCAGCTCGAAGCCCATCAGACCGGTAAAGAACGCCTTCACCGCCACGATATCGGTGTGGACCATGCCTTTCATGGCGAGGCCGCTCACGCCGATGGCCAGCAGCAGCGCCAGCATCAGCAGATCGGACGGCCCGGTGACATAGCGCACCCGCTCGATGAGGAACCGCCGCGCCAGCAACAGGGCGAGGCCCGCCACCATGGCCAGCCCGGCGGGCATCGCCAGGGGCTGGACCAGGGCCACCAGCGGCCCCACATGGGCCTCGAAATAGCGGGCATGGCGGATCAGCACCACCGCCAGGCCGAGATGGAAGATCATGGCGAACAGCCACAGCGGCTTGTTGCCGCGAAACAGGCTCTCGAACAGCAGGGCTTCACGGCCCAGACGCAGGGCGACGCCCGGCCGGGTCAGGGGGGCCGGCGTGGTGGGAATCTTCAGGGGCGCCGGTGTGCGGGCGTATTGGGCGATCTTCAATCCCAGCCCGGCCACCAGGACCAGGGTCGAGACGCTGAAGAGGACGGCGAAAAAGATCGTCACGACGGCACCCCTCCTCGTCACCCCCGGACTCGGTCCGGGGGTCCATGGATGGCCGGGTCAAGCCCGGCCATGACGGTATCTGTTACACGCAGCCCGTGGGCTTGGGCAGGCCGCCGATCTTGCAGGCCTGCTTGCCGGGGCCGTAGGGGAACAGCTCGTAGAGGTACTTGTTGTTGCCTTTGTCGGGGCCCATCTTCTTGGCGATGGCCTTGGTAAGGACGCGCACCGCCGGAGCGATCTGATATTCCTGGTAGTATTCACGCAGGAAATTGATCACTTCCCAATGCTCGGGGGTCATGGTGATGCCCTCGTCCTTGGCGATCTGCCCGGCGAGCTCTTCGTTCCATTCGTTGATGTTGATGAGGTAGCCCTCTTCATCGGCCTCGATGGACGCGCCGTTGCTGGTGTAAGCCATGTGGTTCCTCTCCTTGGTTTTCTTGATACCCCGATGATCAAAGCCAGGCGTTGATCGCCTTGTTTTCTGCCGTCAGATCGACAAACCCGCCGTAATCGACAACCTTGATGCCGGCGACGATCCGGGCCGGGTCCAGGCCGCGGGCCGCCAGATCGGGGCCGAGCGCGAAGAGTTTGAAGGTCTTGGCGGCATCGGCCATCTTGCCCTCCAGCGAGCCGCCCGCCAAGGCGGCGATGACGCCGTCCTCGATCAGCAGGATGGCGTCGCCGGGCTGGGCGTGGCCCAGGCAGGCTTCCAGGTTGTTGCGCTCGAAGGGGGACTTGTTGACGGTGTGCAGCGTGCTCATGGTCTCGATTCCTTATATGTCCCTCATACGCCGGGCGGGTTTCTTGGAAACCCTTGGCTCACGCGCCATAAGGCGCGGCGGGCCTTGCCCTTGCCTCGGGGCGCGCCAAGCGCCCGTCGGTGTTACGCCGTCATAACCACGTCCATCTCGGCCATCAGCTTGCCCATGTCGGCGCGGCTGATGACTTCGACGGGAACCAGCAGGTCGTCTTCGGTGAGGCCGCGCTCGGCCAGGCTTTCGGCCTCCACGTACAGCTTCTCGATGTCGTAGCCCTCCAGCGCCCGGTAGGTGGGCGAGAAGTTCTTGACGCCGATGCCGGCGGGGGTCTGGCCCTTCTTGATCTGCAACACGCCGTCGTCCAGGAAGGCCAGATGCACATCCTGGTCGAAGGCGGCCGAGATCAGCACCATTTCCAGGACTTCCAGCGCATAGACCGTGCCGTGCGGAGGCTTGCGGTTGACGAACATGAACTTCTTGACGATGCCGCTTTCCATCTCGTCCATGGCCTTAATCTCCGAAAGTCACGAGGCGGTCGGTCTGGATGCCGGCCTCGATCAGCTGGCCCAGGCCCGAGATGCGAAAGCCGGGGGCAAGGTTGCCCTCGACGATGCCGCGACGCAGACCGGCGGCGACGCAGACCACCAGATCGACCTTGTGATCCTCGGCCAGCTTGGCCCAGTTCTTGGTCACGTTGCGGTCGTCGCTGGGCGGCTCGCCCAGCCGGGTGGCGTTGTTGACGCCGTCGTAATAGAAGAACACCCGGAAAATCTCGTGGCCCTTTTCGATGGCCGCCTTGCAGAACTGGTAGGCGGTGTCCGAGGCCTGGTGATTGTAGGGGCCTTCATTGACCAGAATGCCGAATTTCATACTACGGCCTCCTAGAAGTGCAGCTGCGCGGAAGCGTTGAGATTGGCCCGTCCGCCCCGCCAATTATCGACGTGGTACTTGGTGAAGGGCAGTTCGGTCAGCTCGAAGAAGCGCGGCCAGCCGATGCGCTCGATCCACTCGCCCATGCGTTCCCAGGCGCGGGCGTCGGCCTTGTAGACGGCCAGGATCTTCTTGACCACCTCGGCCACTTCCGGCCAGCGCGGCGCGTTGTTGGGCAGGCCCGCCGCCACCAGCTTGTGGAACATGGGCTTGGAGCGGGTCGAGGAATGCTTGCCGCCCACCCAGATGGCGATCTTGGAATGGATCGGGTCGTTGATCTGCATGGGCGGGCAGGGCGGATAGCAGGCGCCGCAGCACACGCACTTCTTCTCGTCCACTTCCAGGGAGGGCTTGCCGTCCACCAGGGCGGGACGGATGGCCGCCACCGGGCATCGGGCGATGACCGTCGGACGCTCGCAGATTCCGGCCACCAGCGCATGGTTGATCACCGGAGGCTTGGTGTGCTGGACGTTGATGGCGATGTCGCCCTGGCCGCCGCAATTGATCTGGCAGCACGAGGTGGTGATCTTGACGCGGTTGGGCATCTCCTCATGCTTGAACTCGTCGACGAGTTCGTCCATCAGCGCCTTGACCACGCCCGAGGCGTCGGTGCCGGGGATGTCGCAATGGAGCCAGCCCTGGGTATGGCTGATGAAGCCCACGGAATTGCCGGTACCGCCCACCGGGAAGCCCTCGGCTTCCAGGCGCTTGATCAGCGGCGCCACCTTGGACTCGTCGGTGGTCATGAACTCCACCGAGGAGCGCACGGTGAAGCGCAGATGACCGTCGCAGAATTCGTCGGCGATGGCGCACAGCTTGCGGATGGTGAACACATCCATCTGGCGCTGGGTGCCGGCCTTGACGGTATAGACCTGATCACCCGACTGGGCGACGTGGCGCAGCACGCCGGGCTGGGGCCGGTCGTGCCAAGCCCAGTTCCCGTAATTCTTGACCAGAGCGGGGTGCATGAATTGCTTGGAATCCGGCACGCCGCTTTCGATGGGACGACGAAGTTCGCTCATGGACGTCTCTCCTACTCGGCGGCGCCGGACTTACGCTCGGCCCACTTGCGGGCCTCCTCTTCCCAGCCGTCGGTGCGGACATAGGAATTGGTGCGGGGCTGATTGATCATGTTGACGTCCAGCTCGAGGCCCAGGCCTTCCAGGTAATTGACCAGGCCGATGCGCTCGATCATCTCGCCGGTGCGCTCGTGCTCGAGGGCGTTGTCGGCGAAGAAATCCAGCATGGAGTGGGCCAACTCGACCAGCTTCTCGAAATCCTCCTCGGTCTCCAGCTTCATGAAGGGGATCAGGACGGTGCCCATCAGATCGCCGATCTTCAGCGTGCGCTTGCCACCCACCAGGATGCAGATGCCGCGCTCCTTGCCCGGCTTCAGCGCCTTGGTGCAGACGTTCAGGCAATGCATGCAGCGCACGCAGGACTTGTTGTCCACGTCCAGGGTGTCGTCGTCGTTGAGGCCCAACGCCTGGGTCGGGCACATGCGGATCACCTGATTGATGAATTCCTTGCGGCCCAATTGCTTGACCTTGGCCTGCACCTCCTTCTGGTCGACCTGCATGTCGTCCTTCCAGGTGCCCAGGATGGCCACGTCGGCGCGCTGGGTGGCGTTGGCGCAATCATTGGCGCAGCCCGAGAACTTGAACTTCATCTTGTAGGGCAGCGACGGGCGGTGGATGTCGTCGACGAAGTCGTTGATGATGGCGCGGTGCGCCGCCAGGGTGTCGTAGCAGGCCTGCTCGCAGCGGGCCGGACCGACGCAGCTGGCGGCGGTGCGCACGCCGGCGCCGGCGCCGCCCATGTCGAAGCCCATCTCGTTGATCTTGTCCCAGGCGGCCTGGACCTGCTCGGTGCGGCAGCCCTGGAACATGATGTCGCCCGACTGACCATGCAGCGCGATCAGGCCCGAGCCGTGCTCTTCCCAGATATCGCACATCTGGCGCAGCGTCTTGGTGTCGTAGAAGAAGCCCGGCGCCGGCATGATGCGCAGGGTGTGGAATTCCGAGGATTCCGGGAACTGGTCGGCCACTTCGGAAAAGCGCGGGATGACGCCGGCGCCATAGCCGAACACGCCGACCGTGCCGCCCTTCCAATAGCCCTTGCGGGTCTGATAGCTGTGTTCCAGCTGTCCCAGCAGGCTCTTCATGATGCCGGAATGGGCCTTGCCCTCGACCTCGGCGAGACGCTTCAGTCCCGTCACGAAGCTGGGCCAGGGACCGCTTTCCAGCTGATCCAGCATGGGCGTGGACGGCATCTTCTTCGTCATTGATCTCGCTCCCTCACCGTCATCATTGAGCGGACGCACGCACGCCAAAGGGCGCGGCAATCCGCCAGCGTATCCAGTCTGATCCGTTGGGAAGCTTGGGCTCCCGGACCTCTCCTGATTGTCCGGCCGTTCTATGCGGCTCGTTACATTCGAGGATGATAATATTGTATTCCGTGCTGATCCAAGTGGATTCTTTAGAGAAATCGCATGAAAATGACGGGGGAGGAAAAACTCTAATGATTCTAGGGGCTTTCGATCTGGGGAATTCGTCCGCCTATGCAGGCTGGCGCGAGGCGCGGCTGGCCGGGGCGCCGGCTGGCGTCGCCGATCTGGTGGTGGAGGTCCAAGACATCGCCGCCCTGAGCGCCGCCGAGGAGGGAGCCCTGCGGACCCGTCTGCGTCGCTGCAACATGGCGGTCTATGCCGAGAAGCCCCATCCGGGACGCGACGACAAGGCGGCGTTGAAGGCATTGGCGGCGCGGCTGGGGCTGACCTCCCTCGATGCCAACGCCCTGGCCGATGATGACGGCATCACGCCGCTATCGGTGCATCGCCAGGGGGCCAGGGCGCGCTACATCCCCTATACCGAGCGCCCCATCACCTGGCACACCGACGGCTATTACAACGTGGCGGAGCGCAGCGTCCGGGCCCTGCTGCTGCATTGCGCGGGCAAGGCCGCCTCGGGCGGGGCCAACCGCCTGCTGGATCACGAGATCCTTTACATCCTGCTGCGCGACCTCGATTCCGAGCTGATCCGGGCGCTGATGGCCCCCGATGCCATGATCATTCCCGGTAATGACGAGGAGGGGATGCAGCGCCCGGCCACGGTCGGTTCGGTGTTCTCCGTCAATGCCGACGGCAGCCTGCACATGCGCTATACCGCCCGCTCCCGCAATGTGGAATGGTCGGAGCGGGCGGCTCCGGCGGCGGCGGAAATCAAGCGCCTGCTCGATTCTCCGTCACCCTACCGGTTCGAGCATATCCTGGAGCCCGGCCAGGGACTGGTCTCCAACAATCCGTTGCACACCCGCGAAGTCTTCACCGACGATCCCGCCATGCCGCGCCTTTTGTACCGGGCGCGCTATCACCAGCGGATCGCCGGAACTTAAAGGAGCCCCCATGACCACCGATAATCCCGAATTCGCCAAGGAAGACATCAAGCCCCTGGCCACCCTGGCGGCGCCGTGGAGCCGCGAGATCAGCTTCTCGGCTGTGGATCACGAAAGCGGTCTGCGGATTCTCAGAATGCGCATCAAGGAAGGCCGCGCCCGCTTCACCATCATCGACCTGGATGAAAAGACGGTGGCCGAGATGATGGCGGTGATGGCGGATTGGAAGGGCTAGAGTGCGGACGCTTCCCGCACCAATTCCAGGATGACGTCTTCCAGTTCGGGCTCGGCACCCAGGCCGGTGCCCAGTACCACCTGACGGCCATGGCTTTCCACCGGGCCGGTCTCGCCCTGCTGCAGGCCGAACAGCGGCGGCACGTCCTGGCCCGCGTGCATTCCCTGCGCCACCAGCAGGGGCAGCGCCACCACCCGGCGGCCCCTGACCATGCTAGGCCAGTCGCGGGCGAAGGGTTCTTGTTCCAGAAAGCCCAATTCGACCTCGGCAAAGTAGTCCAAGGCGGACAGGGCGGCGGCGATGGCCCTGGGGGTCTCTCCCGCGCCGCCCGGTCGCGCCGAGCCGTGGGCCACCAGCAGCAGGGAGGTGTCCTTCGGCGTCCAGCCGCAGGACCGCGCCACGCCCTCGGCGCGGCAGGCCAAGACGCCGGGCAGGCGGGGATGGCTGCCCGCCGGCTCGGTATAGATCACCCGGCGGCCAGCCCATTCGGTAACCTGACCGGTCAGTCCGATTTCACGCGGGATTAGGGTGCCGGTGTAATAGCCTCGCCCGGCGAAGACCGGCACCACATAGACCGTTGATGCGCTGACCCGCGACAGGGCCGAGGCCAGGGGCGGATCCTGCTTCATGAACACCGCCGTCACCTCGGTGAAGACGCCGCGCTCCCGGATGGATTCCGCCAAATCCAGAATGGGCTTGGCGGCGTCGGGGTAATTGCCCGAACCGTGGCCCACCAGGATCAGGGCGGTATTCTCAGGCATGCTTGCCGAACCAATCCAACTCGTCGGCCAGGCTGACCACCCGGCCGATGATGATCAGGGTCGGGGCCTGCAATCCGGCCTGACGGGTGAGGTCGGCCAGATTGGCCAGGGTGCCGACCACCCGGCGCTGGCGCGGCGTGGTGCCGCTTTCGATGGCGGCGGCGGGGGTCTCGGCGGGCAGGCCGGCCGCCACCAGCTGGCCGGAAATCTCGGGCAGGGATTGCAGGCCCATATAGATGGCCAGGGTGATGTCGGGATCGGCCAGCTTGGCCCAATCCAGGTCCAGGCTGCGGTCGTCCCTGAGATGGCCGGTGACGAAGCGGACTCCGGTGGCCAGCCCGCGATGGGTCAGCGGAATACCGGCATAGGTGGAACAGCCGGCGGCGGCACTGATGCCGGGCACCACCTCGAAGGACACGCCGTGGCGTGAAAGGTAGAGGGCCTCCTCGCTGCCGCGCCCGAACACGAAGGGATCGCCGCCCTTCAGCCGCACCACGTCACGGCCCGAGCGCGCCAGGGAAAGCAGCAGCTCGTTGATCTCGTCCTGGACCAGATGATGGTTGCCCAGGGCCTTGCCGGCATAGATCTGCTCGGTGCCGGCTGGAATCAGCGCCATGATCTCCTGGCTGACCAGTCGGTCATAGACCACCAGCGCCGCATTGCGGATCAGCCGCAAGGCCTTGACCGTCAGCAGATCAGGGTCGCCCGGCCCCGCTCCGATCAGAAAAACCCGTCCCGTATTCCCGGCCGCACTCATGGCCTCTCCCGCCTAATATATTACAGAGATCTAAAGTATATGCCCCCATGGGAGCGTTCCAGAAGAATCCGTCATCTTCCGCCCCTTCCCCTTTGATAGGGCGGTCGGATATGGTGGCGCAATTCGGCCTCTTTGACTTCGGCAATTTTCGTGACCAGTCCTCATAGCGCCCATCCGCCGGCTCATCCCCATCCCAGCCACCGCCATGTCCGGCGGCGGCGGACCGTGCGGCGCACGATCTACCACACGCTGGGCGGTGAAGGCCATTCCGACCTGCTGGTCAAGATCGTCGATTTCTTTCTGATCGCCCTGGTGGTCCTCAACGTGCTGGCGGTAGTGCTGGAATCGGTCGAGCACCTGTCCATCGCCCATGGTCCGGTCTTCCATGCCTTCGATCTGGCCTCGGTGGCGATCTTCACCATCGAGTATCTGCTGCGCCTGTGGACGGCGGTGGAACTGGAAGACCCGCGTTTCCACCATCCGGTCTGGGGGCGGTTGCGCTGGGCGGTGTCGCCCATGGCGGTGATCGACCTGCTGGCGGTGCTGCCCTTCTATCTGGGCATCGTGGTGGAGATCGACCTGCGCGCCATCCGGGTGCTGCGGGTGCTGCGGGTCTTCAAGCTGGGCCGCTATTCCATGGCCATGAGCGTCATGGCGGCGGTGGCCCGCCAGGAGGCCCGCTCCATCGGTGCCGTGCTGTTCGTCATGATGGTGATCCTGGTTCTGACCTCCAGCCTGATCTATCTGTTCGAGCATCGGGCCCAGCCCCACGTCTTCTCGGACATTCCCACCTCCATGTGGTGGGCGGTGGTGACCCTGACGACCTTGGGCTATGGCGACATGGTGCCGGTGACGCCCCTGGGGCGAATGCTGGGCGCCCTCACCGCCATTCTGGGCGTCGGCATGATCGCCCTGCCCGCCGGTGTGTTGGCCTCGGGTTTTTCCGAGCAGATGCGTATCCGGCGCGAGGAATACCGTGAAGCGGTGGAGAAGGCGCTGGAGGATGGCGGCATCAACCGCAGCGAACGCCGCCTGCTGGAGCGCACCCGGCGCACCCTGCAGCTCTCCGACGAGGAAGCGGCGCTGATCCTGCGCCAGTCGGTGGAGACGGGCCATGTCTGCCCCCACTGCGCCAAGCCCCTGCGGGGGCCGCATTCCCATATCGAAGAGGATTGAGGCGAGGGCGTCCTCAGCGCCCGAACCCGGCCTTGACCAGCAGAATGTGGAAGTCGCGCAAGGCGTTCTGCGCCTTGGTGGCGTCGGTGAAGCCGTCGATGAAATGGGCGTCGAAATTGGGCTGGCGCAGCAGCGCCAGGATGCGCTGGCGGGCCCGGGTCATGGCCTTGCCCTCGGGCAGCACGCCGGCGGCACAGAACTGGACCAGACGCACGGCGCGGTCGCGCAGATGGGAATCGGGATGGTCCAGCTTCTCGACGATCTGCTCGGTGACCACATAGGCCTCGAGCATGGTGTCGATGAAGTTGCAGACCTTCTCCTTGACCGGCGGCGGCAAAGTGGAGGCCGCCACGGTCTTATGGGCCAGGGTGGCCCGCATCATCTTGTCCTTGGGCGGCAACGAGCGCAGGCAGAAATCACCGAGATGCCGGGCGGCGATGACGTAATCGAGCAATTCGGCGATGTCGGCGGTGGCTTCGGCGCCATAGGCCGAGCCCGCCAGATCGCTCAGATAGAGCAGGCCGGTGGCGCGGTCGGGCAGGGTTCTGAACATGCCGTTGACGGCGGCCTTGCGGCCGGCGGCGCCGCCGGCCTCGATCTGGCGGGAATAGCGGATGGTCAGCGCCTCGGCGGTTTCCGATCCGGCGATCAGGCCGGTGGGCGTCAGCACTCGCTCCACCAGATGCTTGAACTCGTCCATCTCTTTGCCGGCTTCGTTGCGGTAGAGGGGATTGGGCGACTTGATCTGGCGGTGGGCGCGGTCCAGCAGACAGGCGCGGCTGATGGGCAGCTTGTGTTCGGCGAATAGGCGGTTGAGGATTTCGGCGGATTCACCGGCCTCGCTCTTCTCGGTGGGGAACTTGCCGTCGGCCAGATCGAACATGCGGCAGATGGCGGAGCCCAGCCCAGGCTGGTAACCGAGGATTTCCTGAACCACGTTGGAGCCGAGCACGTCGGCGATGACGCCGTCCAGCATCTCGACGGCATGGGGGTCGGGGTCGTCGATGGCCAGCTTGCACAGCCGCTCCAGCTTGCCCACCCAGGATCGCGCATTGATCAGGTCACGCGACAGCAGCACCATGGCCAGGTAATCGGCATCCTCGCCGCTGGCCTGGGCGCGGATTTCGCGCATGGCGTCGGAGAAACGGCCGTCCAGCTTGGGTAGCTTGATGTTCTCCACCCGCCGGGCCCGGGCCGAGATGTCGTCGATGGTCTTGAAGATTTCCTGGCCGCGCGACCGGGAATCCTGGTCGGAATCCTTGGTCTGCAATTGGGCGACCCGATCCACCGCCGAGGGGACCAGGGAATCCTTTTCCTGGAGCCGCTTCAGCTCCTTGTAATTATGCATCAGCTCGGTGGGCGTCAGGATCGCCTTGTCGAGATAATTGCGGAAGATGCGGTTGACCACGTTGCGGCTGTCGGGGCCCATGAAATCGTCGGGGGATTCGCATTTTTCCGGGACGGAATCGATGGGGGCGATGCGGATGGGGCCGTCGTCCACCCCGCTGCGAGTCTGGCTGAAGATCTCGCTCTCGACCATGGTGCCGTCGCCGCGCAGCCAGTTGCGGATGATCTTGGCGCCTTCGCACTTTTTATCGGCAAGAAATTTCTTGGCGATGGTGCGGGCCTCATCCTCCTTGTAGGCAACGGTTTCCGTCGCCCACCGGCCGTTCTTGGAGACTTGGATTTCGAAACTCTCACGATCCGCGACCATTCTGGTCCTCGCCCGCTCAGGAACGTTTTGCACGGTTCCAAGAAAAATAGCCGGTGCCGAGTTAATATGTCACGGGGTTATTCGAATAATGACCAAATGAGGCTGACGTAAAGCCGGGTTGCGGTTCGTGGCCGGAGGGGCCAGAATCCCGGACGGGATGGCGAGGAGCATGGGCTGAGTAGGGGGAGCGATGTCGACTTACCGGGTATCATACATCAAGGGGGCGGGTTGGACCCGCCTGGGGCTGGCCGGTGCGGTGGCGACGCTGTTCGGCGCTCCCATGTTGTGGGCGCTGGGGGCGTTCGGCATGGGCGACGACGCGCTGCACCGGGCGGTGATCTTCGCCCTTGCCGGGCTGTGGTTCTTTGTCGCCACCTTTTTCGTGATCGGCTGGGCCGTTCAGGGCTTCGTGGTGCGCCAGAAGGTGGTGGAGGACGATGCCGAGGATGGCCCGCCGCGTCGGCCGGTGCCCAGCGCGCCGCCGCCGCCGCCCGGCGGCCGGCCGGCGGGCAAGCCGGGGCATTGACCGGGTAGGGATGGATGGTGGCTAATTCCAAGACGGTAGCGGAGATCGAGGCGCTGGCGGCCCGGTCGGAGGAATTGTATCAGGCGGGCAAGCTGGCCGAGGCCGAGGCCGCCTGCCGCAAGCTGGCGGGCCTGCTGCCCGATCACGCCATGGTCCATTACAATCTGGCCCGGATTCTCAAGGATCGGGGCAAGGTCGAGGCCGCCGCCCAATCCCTGCGCCGGACCCTGACCCTGGCGCCGGCCCTGGCGGAGGGCTGGCTGAACCTGGGAACGTTGCTGGGCGAGGCCGGTCAATGGGCCGAGGCGGGCGAGGCCTTCGGCAAAGGTTTGGCGGCAAGGCCCGGCTTCTGGCCGCTAATGAGCGGGCTGGCGCGGGTCAAGGTCGCCCTGGGGCAGTGGCGGGAGGCGGAAGCCATCCTTCGTCAGGCCCTGGCTCAGGCGCCGCAGGCTCCCCAGGTTCTGCTCAACCTCGCCAATGTTCTGCTCGATCACGGGAATCTGGCCGAGGCGGTGGAGCTTTACGATCGCGCCCTGGCGGCGGCGCCGCAGATGGCCGAGGCGTTGCTGGGGGCCGGCAACGCCGCCCGCAAGGCCGGTGATCTGGGCCGGGCCCTGGATTTCTATGAAAAGGCGGTGCGGTCGCGCCCCGAGGATCTGGCCATGCGCGCCCGTCTGGCCGAGGCGCGCTTCGCCGTCTGCGACTGGCGGGGCATCGAATCCCTGATGCCCGAGGTGATCGAGCCCTGCCTCAAATCGGGCAAGGGCGAAATCGGGCCGCTGATGGCGGTGACCTTTCCGGTGGCCCTGGGGGCCGAGATCCTGGGGCGGTTCGCCAGGCAGAAGGCCGAGCAGGTGGCCGGCAAGGTCACTGCGCTGAAGCCGGCGGGCTTGGACCGGAAGGGCGGGCGGATTCGGGTCGGCTATCTGTCGGCGGATCTGCGCCGCCACCCCGTCGCCTATCTGGTGGCCGATCTGTTCGAGCGCCACGACCGCGACCGCTTCGAGATCTTCGCCTATTCCTACGGGCCCGATGACGGCAGCCCCATGCGGCGGCGCCTCGAGCAAGGCGTCGATCATTTCGTCGATCTGCGCGACTTCACCCATGCCGAGGCGGCGGCCCGCATTCGGGCCGACAATATCTCGATCCTGGTGGATCTCACCCTTTATACCCAGTTCAGC
>JACQAD010000143.1 GCA_016195125.1 Magnetospirillum sp. | reverse complement strand
GGAGAGGGTTGGGGTGAGGGGGTTTACTCCCTCGGCGCCTTGACCCATTCCAGCTCCTCGTACAGCGCCTGCGCCTCGGGCGCCGCGCCGCGCCTGGTCCCCAGGGCGAGGACGCGCACGCGGCGCAGATAAGGGCCGGCGGGCATCAGCACCTCGTCGCCGATCCTTAACGCGTGGGCGGGCTTGACCGTTACGGTGCCGTTGAGCTTGACGGCGCCGCTTTCCACCACATGGGCGGCCAGGGATCGCGACTTGAAAAAGCGGCAGAAGAACAGCCACTTATCCAGTCGCGCCGGCTCTCCCACGGCTCAGCCGCACTTGGAATAGCCGCAGGACGTGCAGGTGTCGCAGCCTTCCGAGCGCAGCAAAGCCGGCTGATTGCATTTGGGGCAATGGCGCAGGCGGGTCTCGCCGTTGACCACCTTGCGGTCCTCGCCATATCGCTGGTCCCAGGCCTCGGGGGGCTCGCGCGCCGCCTTGGGATCGGGCAGGAAGCCGATGGCGATCATGTGGCGCTCGATGACCTCGCCGATGGCGGCCAGCAGCGAGGGGACATAGCGTCCGCCCACCCATTGCCCGCCACGCGGATCGAACACCGCCTTCAGCTCTTCGACCACGAAGGCGACGTCGCCGCCGCGGCGGAACACCGCCGAGATCATGCGGGTCAGCGCCACGGTCCAGGCGAAATGCTCCATGTTCTTGGAATTGATGAAGACCTCGAACGGGCGCCGCCGGCTGTCCTGGATGATGTCGTTCAGCGTGATGTACATGGCGTGGTCGGAATCGGGCCAGCGCACCTTGTAGGTGGAGCCGGGCAGGGCCTCGGGCCGGTCCAGGGGCTGGGTCAGATGGATGATGCCGGAATCCAGTGGGTCGGTGTAGCGGGTCCGGGTCTTTTCCAGGGGCAGTTCGGGTTCGGCGGAATCCTCGGCCCTGGCCTCCTTCTTGACCTCCAGCACCGAGCCGGTGATGTCGTTGGGCCGGTAGGTGGTGCAGCCCTTGCAGCCCAGCTCGTAGGCCTGGCTGTAGACGTCCTTGAACGCCTCGAACGAAATATCCTCGGGCACGTTGATGGTCTTGGAGATGGAGCTGTCCACGTATTTCTGGACGGCGGCCTGCATCACCACATGGTCGCCCGGCGTCAGCGACAGGGCATCGACGAAATAGGACGGCAGCGGCGCGCCTTCGCCCCGCAGGCGGCGGAACAGGCGATAGGCGTAGTCGCTGACCTCTTCCTCCTTGCGGGTGCCGTCGCGCTGGAGCACGCCCCTGGTATAGGTGAAGGCGAAGACCGGCTCGAGGCCCGACGAGACGTTGTCGGCGAACAGCGAGATGGTGCCGGTGGGCGCGATGGAGGTCAGCAGAGCGTTACGGATGCCATGGGCGCGGATGGCCTCGACGATTTCGCCGCCCAGGGCCTGGATGTTTTCACCGGCCAGATATTTGTCGGCATCGTAGAGGGGAAAACTGCCCTTCTCCTTGGCCAGATCCACCGAGGCCAGATAAGCCGAGCGCCGGAGCGCCGCCATCCAGGTCTCGGTCAGGCGGATGGCGGTGGCGCCGCCATAGCGCGCCCCGCACAGGATCAGGGCGTCGGCCAGGCCGGTGATGCCTAAACCGATGCGGCGCTTGGACTGCGCCTCGCGGCGGTGCTGCTCGAGAGGGTAATTGGACACGTCGATGACATTGTCCATGGCCCTGACGGCGATGCGGACGATGCGGTCCAGCCGTTCGAGATCGAGGGCGGCGCCGTCCTCGAACGGCTTGTCCACCAGCCGCGACAGGTTGACCGAGCCCAGCAGGCAGACGCCATAGGGCGGCAGCGGCTGTTCGCCGCAGGGATTGGTGGCGTGAATGTCCTCGCAATAAGACAGATTGTTCAGCCGGTTGATGCGGTCGATGAAGATCACGCCCGGCTCGGCATAGGAATAGGTGGCGCGCATGATCTTGTTCCACAGCTCGCGCGCCGACAGGCTTTTATAGGTGACGCCCTTGAAGGTCAGCTCCCACGGGCTGTCTTCCTTGACCGCCTGCATGAAGGCATCGGTCACCAGCACCGACAGGTTGAACATGCGCAGGCGCCCGGCCTCGCGCTTGGCATCGATGAAGGCCTCGATATCGGGGTGGTCGCAGCGCATGGTCGCCATCATGGCGCCCCGGCGCGAGCCGGCGCTCATGATGGTGCGGCACATGGCGTCCCACACATCCATGAAGGATAACGGCCCCGAGGCGTCGGCGCCGACGCCCTTGACCGGGGCGCCCTTGGGCCGCAGCGTCGAGAAGTCATAGCCGATACCGCCGCCCTGCTGCATGGTCAGGGCGGCCTCTTTCAGCTGCTCGAAGATGCCGGCCATGTCATCGGGGATGTCGCCCATGACGAAGCAGTTGAACAAGGTGACCTTGCGGTCGGTGCCGGCCCCCGACAGGATGCGGCCGGCGGGCAGGAACTTGAAATCCTCCTGGGCCTCGAAGAAGCGCTGTTCCCAAAGGGCGGGCTCGGCCTCGGCGGCGGCCAGGGTGCGGGCGACCCGGCGCCACGAATCCTCGATGGTGCGGTCGACGGCCTCACCCTCGGCAGTCTTCAACCGATACTTCATGTCCCAGATCTGCTGGGAAATGGATGCCACCTGGGTCATGGAAACGCTCTCTCCTCCCGGCCCCGTTGGACAGGGCTTCGCGCCCCAAGTCTAGGACTCGGGGGGTGGGAAAATCAAGGAGATGTTCTTTTTTTGTACTCCACAGGCTTGTTCCCGGCCGCTGGGAGGCTAAGTCCTTGT
>JACQAD010000138.1 GCA_016195125.1 Magnetospirillum sp. | reverse complement strand
GTCCCCATGGACGGCATGGAAGTGGTCGCCACCGGGCGGCTGACCACCTATCCCGGCCGCTCCAAATACCAGATGGTGGTCGAGCGCATGGAACTGGCGGGCCAGGGCGCGCTGTTGAAGATGCTGGAGGACCGCAGGCAGCGCCTGATGGAAGAAGGCCTGTTCGAGGCCTCGCGCAAACGCCCCCTGCCCTTCCTGCCCCGGGTGATCGGGGTGGTGACCTCGCCCACCGGCGCCGTCATCCGCGACATCCTCCACCGTCTGGCCGAGCGCTTTCCCCGCCACGTTCTGCTGTGGCCGGTCCTGGTCCAGGGCGAAGGCGCCGCCAATCAGGTCGCCGCCGCCATCCGGGGCTTCAACGCCTTGCCCGCGGGCGGCACCGTGCCGCGTCCCGACGTGCTGATCGTGGCGCGCGGCGGCGGCTCACTCGAAGATCTGATGGCCTTCAACGAGGAAGTCGTCGTCCGTGCCGCCGCCGAATCCAGGATTCCGCTGATCTCGGCGGTGGGTCACGAGACCGACACCACCCTGATCGACTTCGCCTCCGACCTGCGCGCTCCCACCCCCACGGCGGCGGCGGAGAAGGCGGTGCCGGTGCGGGCCGAGTTGCTGGCCACCGTAGCCGAAGCGGGCGCCCGCATGGTCGGAGCCGCCCAACGGGGGCTGGAAGAGCGGCGCTCGCGCCTCGGCCACACCTTCCGCGCCATCCCCAATCCCCGCCGGGTAATCGAGGATTGCGCCCGACGTCTGGACGACCGCGCCGAGCGCCTGGGCAACGCGCCCCGCATTCTCCTGGAACGCCGCCGGGCCGAGATGGAGACTCTGGCCGCCCGCCTGCGTCACCCGCGCGAACGATTGGCCGAGGGCGGCCACAAGCTGACCACCCTTGCCGCCCGCCTCGACCACGCCCTCAAATCGGCCCTGGCGACGGAACGCTCCGCCCTGGAAAAGCACGCGCTGCGGCTGGAGCAAAGCGGCAACCGCCTGATCCAGGTCATGCCCCGCCTGCTGGCCGATCGGCGCCAGCGCCTGGACCATGTGGGGCAATTGCTGGAAAGCTTCTCCTACCGCAAGGTGCTGGAACGCGGCTATGCGGTAATCCGCGACGGGCACGGCCTTCCCGTGACCTCGGCAACCGAGGCGAAGCCGGGTGCCGCCCTGGTGGTGGAATTCGCCGATGGCAAGACCGGGATTCGGGTCGAGGGAAGTCCCCCACCCCCGGCGCCCAAGCCGCACCGCAAGCCGGGCACGCCGGACGGGCGGCAGGGTAGTCTGCTGTAGCAGAGAGAAGCCTATTCCATCCCCACCAGGGAGCGGGCGAAGGCCTGGGCCTCAAAGGGACGCAAATCGCCGGCCTGTTCGCCCACGCCGATGGCATGGACCGGCAGGCCGAATTTCTCGGCCAGGGCCACCAGCACGCCGCCCCGGGCGGTGCCGTCCAGCTTGGTCAGGACCAGACCGGTGACGGCCACCATGTCCTTGAAGATTTCCACTTGGGAATGGGCGTTCTGGCCGACGGTGGCGTCGAGCACCAGCAGCACGCTATGGGGGGCGCTGTCGTCCACCTTCTTGATGGAACGCACCAGCTTGGCCAGCTCGGCCATGAGATCGGCCTTGTTCTGCAGCCGCCCGGCGGTGTCGATGAACAGCACATCGTCACCGCGTTTTTGCGATTCCACCACGGCGTCATAGGCCAGACCGGCGGCGTCGGCGCCGGTTTCCCGGGCGATGACCGGGCAGTTGGTGCGCTCGCCCCAGACCTTCAGCTGCTCGACGGCGGCGGCGCGGAAGGTATCGCCGGCGGCCAGCATCACCGAGAGGCCCTCGTCCTTGAAATTCTTGGCCAGCTTGCCGATGGTGGTGGTCTTGCCCGAGCCGTTGACGCCGACCACCAGCACCACATGGGGCTTGCGGGCGGGGTCGAGGACCAGGGGCAGGGCCACCGGCTCCAGGATGCGGGTGATTTCCTCGGCCAGGGTCTGCTTGATCTCGTCGGCGGTGACTTCCTGGTCGAAGCGGGTCTTGGCCAGATGCCGGGTGACCTTGGCGGCGGTGGCCACCCCCAGATCGGCGGTGATCAGCAGTTCCTCCAGTTCCTCCAGCGCCTCGTCGTCGAGCTTGCGCTTGGTGAAGAACTCCCCCAGGCCGGTGGTCAGCTTGGATGACGATTTGGCCAGACCGGATTTGAGACGGCCGAACCACGAACTGGTTTCCTCAGGGGCCGGAGCTGGGGCGGCGGGAGCGTCTTCTTTTTTCTTGCCGAATCCAAAAATGCTCATCGTGTTGCCATCCCTTCGCCCCGTATTTCGGCGTGATCGCGGCGGCGGGCAAATTCACCACAGAGACACAGAGACACAGAGGGGGCACAGAGAGAAAGAATAGAAATTTTATTCCTCTGTGCTTTCTCTGTGTCTCTGTGTCTCTGTGGTTCCATCACCGCGTCTCGCCGATGAGATTGTTGCCGTCGGCCTCCGTTATCAGGACGTTCAATATCGTCCCCGGCTCCGCCGTGCAACCCGTCACCGCCACCGGCAGATAATGGGCCGAGTGGCCCTTGCCGTCGGCCTCGATCAGCACGCTTTCCGTCCGCCCCACATGGGCGGCCAACAGCCGGGCCATGGCCTCGGCCCCCTTGGCCCGCAGCCGGGCGGCGCGCGCCTTGACCACGTCGCCCTTGACCTTGGGCATCCTGGCCGCCGGGGTGCCCGGCCGGGCCGAGAACGGAAAGACGTGCAGATGGGTCAGTCCGGCCTCGTCCACCAGATCGAGGGAGCGGCAAAACATCTCCTCGTCCTCGGTGGGGAAGCCGGCGATGATGTCGGCGCCCAGCACCGCGTCGGGGCGCAGCGCCCGGATGCGGGCCGCCATCTCGATGACGTCGGCGCGC
>JACQAD010000007.1 GCA_016195125.1 Magnetospirillum sp. | reverse complement strand
TTCGACGAATCCCATCTCATTCAGCCGGGCAGCCAGATCGTCATACGTGACCCCCTGGCGCTTGAGTTCGGCCTTGAGGTAACGGCTGGCTCTTAGGGGCCAATCGTGCTGGGCGGACATGGCGCGATCCTCTCGAATATGATGATGAGTTATCATATTCGATAGCATCGACGTTGACAATCACCCTGCAGGTGTTATCATATCTGCGAACTTAATTGCAGATGCGACACCATGCCTCAGCATTTCCTCCTGACCTCAGCCGCCAAGACGCTTTCTTTGAAAGCGGTCATGCGCATGAGCGATGAGGAAGCTCATGAAGCGTTCCGCCAAATCCGTTGGGCGGACAGCGCCGGGGAACCCTGTTGCCCGCGCTGCGCCTGCTTGGCCGTCTATGCCTACACCACCCGCCGCCTGTGGAAGTGCAAGGGCTGCGGCCACCAGTTCAGCGCCACCAGCGGGACGATCTTCGCCGGGCGCAAGCTGGAGATGCGGGATTACCTGCTGGCCGTCGCCATCTTCTGCAACGGGGCTAAGGGCGTGTCCGCCCTCCAACTGAGCCGCGATCTGGACGTCCAATACAAGACGGCCTTCGTCCTGGCGCACAAGCTGCGCGAGGCGATGGCGGCCGAGGATATCGGTGCCGTGGTGTCCGGCGAGGTCGAGGTTGATGGCGCCTATTTTGGCGGCTACGTGAAGCCCGCCAACTGGAAAGAACACCGGCGGGATCGCCGTTTCCGTTGCAATCAAAATGGCAAGCGCCGGGTGGTCATTGTCGCCCGTGAGCGCAATGGCAAGACCCTGACCTTCGTCACCAAGACCGAGGACGCCTCCATTCCGACCATCAAGGAGCGCGTGGCCCTCGGCAGCACGATCTATGCCGACGAGGCGGCCCATTGGGATCGCCTGCACGCCCGCTACCTCACCAAGCGCATCAACCACTCCGAGGTCTACAGCGACGGCGAGGGCTGCACCAACCAAGCTGAGAGCTTTTTCAGCCGTCTCCGTCGCGCCGAGTTGGGCACCTACCACCATGTTGCTGGCCCATACCTCGCGGCTTATGCCGCCGAGATGGACTGGCGCGAGGATCATCGCCGCCTCAGCAATGGCGAGCAGTTCATGATGGTGGTTGGCGCCGCCGCTGGCCGGCCGGTCAGCCGGCAGTGGAAGGGTTACTGGCAGCGGCAAAGCCAATTCGACTGAATGCCTGCAGATCGTTCCACCGGACGGTTGAGGCTTGCATTCATGGATTAAATCACGGAACATTAAGTATTAATGGATGTGCTGCCGCGATAGTGGCTGTCCACGCCATCAAGTTTCCCACATGCAACTCCGCAGGAAAAGTGCTCAAATGCAATTTATCCATCACGATCTTGGATATTGCCAACAAGGGGATGTTGCCGAAATCACCCTGTCAGGTAGTGCGGCAAATGTAATGCTATTCGACAGCAGTGATTTCTCTAACTACAGAAGCGGACGCCCTTTTAATTACAGAGGTGGCCTTGCTCAGAGATCGCCAGTCCGCTTGGCTATTCCATCATCCGGTAATTGGCATGTTGCCGTTGATATGCGCGGTCTCCGTGGAAATGTTAAATCGGCAGCACGGGTTATCCGTGCGGCAGCCTTGCGCCCACTGCCCCCCATGCAAGAAGCCCCGCTATCATCTATTCCATCACTTCTCCGGCGCCCGGACCCCTCCAGCACCCCGCCGGGGGCAGTTACAGCAGATGACCGGGAATATGATGTCTTTATCTCTCATGCGAGTGAAGACAAGGAGGAGGTCGTTCGTCCCCTTGCTCATGCCCTTGCCAATGCAGGGCTGCGTGTTTGGTACGATGAATTCGAACTTCGTATCGGGGATAGTCTTCGACGCAAGATCGACCGAGGACTAGCTTCCAGCCGTTTCGGTGTGATCGTAATGTCCGCCAGTTTTTTTACCAAAGGCTGGACCAACTACGAATTGGATGGATTGGTGACCCGGGCTAACACGGGCGAACAGGTATTGCTCCCAATCTGGCATAACGTCACCAAGAAGCAGGTAATCGAGTACAGTCCATCACTGGCGGACCGATTGGCTCGCAATACCTCGACACATACCGTCGAGGAAATTGCTGCCGAAATCGCAGAGGTGATTCAAGCTGGGCCTTGACCCATTCAGCAACACATCACCCCATGATCTGCCACACGCACACACCTTTCCGCCGAGTTGTGCCATCAACTTTACCCCGCCGGGCACGGGCGCGGAGTGTCTGGACGATCCGAAGGGCGATAGCCTGGGATAACACCTTGTCGTGTTCGTCCAGCCCCTTGGAGCGCATGATGCGGGCGGTAAGTTCGCGAGTGTCCAGCGGGCCTTCGGCCTCCAGCGCCGTCATGCAGAAGGTTGTCGTCTCGCCACGCCGGAACACGCGGTTCAGATCGACATAGGCGGGGAAGTCGTCGGCGTTGCTGTCGATCTCGAACAACCGCAGGGCGGCAATGACGTGCGCCAGATCGGCCTGAGCCTCTTTCAGCCGTGCCTCGTATTTCGCGATGGTATCGCGGATACGGTCGCGCTTCTTGCGCAAGATGGAGATCGCCAGCGGTTCGCCCATACACCATTGTCGGGTGGGAGCGGGCGCTTGGCTATTGGGGCCAAGGTGAGCTTGCTACATAATGCCGGAGAGTTTGGTTGGGGGACTAGGATTCGAACCTAGACTGGCGGAGTCAGAGTCCGCTGTCCTACCGTTAGACGATCCCCCACCAGTCTGGCTGGTGGTCGGGTTCCCGTTTGAGCGGGGTGACCACGAGAGGCGCACCTTCTAACACAGGGGGCGAGCCGGATCAATGGCGTTCCTCCTCTGGCCATGGCGCCCCGATCTACGCCGCCCTTGATCTCGGCACCAACAATTGCCGAATGCTGGTGGCGCGGCCCAATGGGCGCGGTTTCAAGGTCATCGATGCCTTTTCCCGCGTCACCCGCCTGGGCGAAGGCCTGGGCGCATCGGGGGTTCTTTCCGAGATCGCCATGGCGCGGACCCTGGACGCCCTGGAGACCTGCGCCGAGAAGATGGAGCGCAACCGGGTCGGCCGCGTCCGTCTGGTCGCCACCGAGGCCTGCCGCCGCGCCAGCAACGGCGCAGAGTTCACCGCCCGCATCACCGAGCGGACCGGCATCGTTCCCGACATCATCAGCGCGCGCGAGGAAGCCAGTCTGGCCCTGGCCGGCTGCGCCTCGCTGCTGGACCCCAACGTCCCCTGGGCCTTGGTCTTCGACATCGGCGGCGGCTCCACCGAGTTGGTCTGGGTGCGCAATTCATCGGCCGGTCAGACGGTAATGGGAGTCCAATCCATTCCCACCGGCGTGGTTACCCTGGCCGAGCAATGGGCGGCCGAACTGGCCTCCCAGTCCGGTTATGCCAAGGTGGTCGAGCAGATCGGCGCCGCCTTTCGCCCCTTCGAGGCCCTGCACACCATCGGCTCGCTGCTGACCGGCAATCTGGTGCAGATGCTGGGAACCTCGGGCACCGTCACCACTTTGGGCGCCCTGCATCTGGGTCTGGAGCGCTATGACCGGAATCAGGTGGATGGGCTGGAGCTGGGCTTCGCCGATATCGCAGCCGTCACCCGCACCCTGGCGTCCATGACCCACGACCAGCGCGCCGCCCACCCCTGCATCGGGCCGGAGCGCGCCGATCTGGTCGTGGCGGGCTGCGCCATTCTCGAAGCCGTCTGCCGGCTGTGGCCCCTGGGCAAGCTGCGCGTCGCCGATCGCGGCGTGCGCGAAGGCGTGCTGCTGGCCATGATGCGCGAAGACGGCACCGTCAACGCCAAGGGAGCACCCCACTGATGGCCGCTGGAGGCAGCAAGAAAGGCGGAGGCCGCACCACCGGCTCGGGACCGGCGGGCGGCGCGCGCAATCTCACCGTCAAGGTCAAGACCGCCAAGCGGCGCAAGCTATCGTCCACCCTGTGGCTGCAGCGCCAGCTCAACGACCCCTATGTGCACGAGGCCAAGCGTCTGGGCTATCGGTCACGCGCCGCCTTCAAGATGGTGCAGCTGGACGAGCGCTTTCACATCCTTAAATTCGGCCTGCGGGTGGTCGATCTGGGCGCCGCCCCCGGTGGCTGGACCCAGGTGGCGGTGGAAAAGGTCGGCGCCCTGAAGCCCAATGGCGGCAAGGTGGTGGGCATCGACATCCTGGAATGGGATCCCGTCGCCGGCGCCATCACCCTGCAGGGCGATTTTCTCGCCGACGACGCCCCCGACCGCCTCAAGGAGGCCCTGGGCGGTCCCGCCGACGTGGTGCTGTCGGACATGGCGGCGCCCACCACCGGCCATCCCTCCACCGACCATCTGCGCATCATCGGCTTGGTGGAGGTGGCGCTGCATTTCGCCCTGGAGGTTCTCACCCCCGGCGGCACCTTCGTGGCCAAGGTCTTTCAGGGCGGAACCGAAAAGACCCTGCTCGACCAGTTGAAGAAGAATTTCACCACCGTCCGCCACGCCAAACCCCCGGCCAGCCGCCAGGGCTCGGCCGAGACTTATGTGGTGGCGACCGGGTTCCGCGGCGACGCAGACTAGCCCTGTTTACGCCAAGCTTGAGGCTGGCTTGCGAATGTGTATGATGGCGCGCCACTAACCGGACCCCACCCCCCGGAGGCGGCATGATCATCAAGGAAGCCCTTACATTCGACGACGTTCTGCTGGTCCCGGCGGAATCCAACGTGCTGCCTGCCCAGGCCGACACGCGGACGCGCCTGACCAAGTCCATCGAACTGGGCATCCCCCTGCTGTCGGCGGCCATGGACACGGTGACCGAAAGCCGCCTGGCCATCGCCCTGGCCCAGGACGGCGGCATCGGCGTCATCCACAAGAATCTGGATATGGACGCCCAGGCCGCCGAGGTCCGCAAGGTCAAGAAGTTCGAATCCGGCATGGTGGTCAATCCGCTGACCATCCACCCTGACCAGACCCTGGCCGATGCGCTGCGGTTGATGGCCGATTACAAGATTTCCGGCATCCCGGTGGTCGAGCGCGGCTCGGGCAAGCTGGTGGGCATCCTCACCAACCGCGACGTCCGCTTCGCCAACGACGCCAGCCAGCCGGTCTACGAGCTGATGACCAAGGACGAGCTGGTCACCGTGCGCGAAGGCGTCGATAAGGAAGAGGCCAAGCGCCTGCTCCACCATCACCGCATCGAAAAGCTGCTGGTGGTGGATTCCGACTACCGCTGCATCGGTCTGGTCACCGTCAAGGACATGGAAAAGGCCCAGGCCCACCCCACCGCCGCCAAGGACGAGAAGGGCCGCCTGCGCGTCGCCGCCGCCACCGGCGTGGGCAGCGACGGCTTTGCCCGGGCCATGAAGCTGATCGAGGCCGAAGTGGACGTGATCGTGGTCGATACCGCCCATGGCCATTCGCGCGGCGTCATCGAGACCATCGCCGAAATCCGCAAGGCCTCGCCCCATATCCAGCTGGTGGGCGGCAATATCGCCACCCCCGAGGCGGCGCTCGCCCTGATCAAGGCCGGTGCCGACGCGGTCAAGGTCGGCATCGGGCCGGGCACCATCTGCACCACCCGCATGGTCGCCGGCGTCGGCGTGCCGCAGCTCTCGGCCATCATGGAAGTGGCCGAGGTCGCCCATAAGCATGGCGTCTCGGTCATCGCCGACGGCGGCATCAAGTATTCCGGCGATATCGCCAAGGCCATCGCCGCCGGCGCCGATTGCGTGATGATCGGCTCGCTGTTCGCCGGCACCGAGGAAAGCCCCGGCGAGGTGTTCCTGTTCCAGGGCCGCTCGTACAAATCCTATCGCGGCATGGGCTCGATCGGCGCCATGGCGCGGGGCTCGGCCGACCGCTACTTCCAGGCGGAAGTGGGCGACAAGCTGAAGCTGGTCCCCGAGGGCGTCGAGGGTCGCGTCCCCTACAAGGGCCCGGTCACCACCGTCATCCACCAGATGATCGGCGGCCTGCGCGCCGGCATGGGCTATACCGGCAACGGTACCATCAAGGACATGCAGACCCGCTGCACCTTCCGCCGCATCACCTCGGCCGGCCTGCGCGAAAGCCATGTCCACGACGTGGCCATCACCAAGGAAGCGCCCAACTACAAGACCGACTGACCGGTCGGTCTTGTATCCTATTCCGTGGGACGGAAGGCCTCGGCGGGATCGTCGCCGGGGAATTGGATCAGGCTGGCCAGCACCGCGCTCATGGGGAAGTCCAGGGCGGTGCCCCGGGGCGGAATCGGTGACTGGAACCATTTGGCGTAGAGCCGGGCGATCTCACCCGACGTCATCATCGCCTTGACGGTTTCGTCCACCACAGCCTTGAAGGCGGGATCGTCCTTGCGCAGCATGATGGCGATGGGCTCGGTGTTCAGCGTCTCGCCGATGATCTCGTAATCCTTGGGCGCCGCCGAATTGGCGATCAGCCCGGCCAGCAGATTGTCATCCATGACGAAGGCGGCGGCCTGATCGGCCTCCAGCAGGCGGAAGGATTCGGCGTGGTCGGCACCGAACACTTCCGAGATATGGAATCCCGCTCCCTGGCCCCTGGCCTTGAGCAATTGCACGGCGGTGGCGCCGGTGGTGGTGACCACCGCCTTGCCGTTGAGCTGGGACAGGCTGGAGATATGGCTGGAGCGTTTGACCGCCGTGCGCACCGAGGCCACGTAGGTGGTGGGGGCGAAGGCCACCAGCTTCTTGCGGGCGGCGTTGTTGGTGGTCGAACCGCATTCCAGGTCGATGGTGCCATCCTGGATCTTGGCGAAGCGGGTCTGCGAATTGACCGGCACCATCTGCGGCACCAGGGAGGGCAAGCCAAGCCGGGTCTTCACCGCCTCGACGACGCGCAGGCAGATGTCGATGTGATAGCCCACCGGCCTCTTCTGATCATCCAGATAGGACAGCGGATAAGAGGCCTCGCGGATGCCCAGGGTGATGGAGCCGGTGCGCTTGACCTTGTCCAGGGTGGCGCCCGCCTCGGCGGCTTGGGTTCCGGAAACGCCGCTGAACGCCAAGGCGAGGAGTATCAGGACACGAATCACGCCCATATCAATTCATTCCAATAAACCTTCCCGGACATGACTAGACACCGGCCCGCCGGGCAGTGTCAACGTGGCCGACCGTACAGGGTAATACCACTCCGATTGTCGGGTAGTGTCTCAGTTTGAAATCTGATCGGCCTTGACGGAGTGTCGCAACCATAAGACGCTGAAGATCACCCCAGCCATGGCCGCTGGGGTGACGAATCGGCTGTGGAGCATGGAAGATATCGTTGCGTTGATCGATGTTCGGGCCGAAGCGCCGAAGCGCCGAAGCGGCGAAGCGGCGAAGCGGCGAAGCGGCCAGCAACCTATAGGAAAAGAGACAATGCCCAGCCAAGGTAATTATGCTGCGTCCTGGGTTGATTTCCGCTGGCGTGTGCGCTTTATGGTTACATGCCTTATTGTCGCCATCGCAGGAATATTGGTTGGTCAATATCTTGAAGTAACATGGCGTAGAGTCCTGTTTTTTGTGACATGGGGCTTGTTCGTCTATTGCCTCAATCGTGTTCGAAATTTTTCATGCCCACGCTGCTCGGATACGTTCGGGCTTCGTTTTGGTCCGTTCCGTTGCCAATACTGCGGCCTCCGGGCGGGAGAAATCCCTAACCCTAACGACCATTCTTGGATTTTCTGATTTCAAACTGAGACGCCACCGATTGTCGGCAAGGCTTGCGGCGAAGACCGAATTGCAGCATGTATCGCCTATGACTCCCGCCGCTCGCCTTCAGGCCGCCATCGAGGTGCTCACCGAAATCGAAAAGTCGGCCAAACCGGCCGATTCGGTGGCATCGCTCTATTTCAAGCAGCGCCGCTATATCGGCGCCAAGGACCGGCGCGCCATCGCCGATGTGATCTGGCGGGTGCTGCGCCGCCAGGCCCGCCTGGATTGGTGGCTGGAGCATCTGGACCATCCCGAGCGCCCCAATGCCGAGGGCAAGGGCGGCGCCCGCGCCCGCGTCCTGGCCGATATGTCCCTGGAAGGCATCGCCTTCGACCCCGAGCTGTTCCGGGGCCAGCATTCCGCCTATGCACCCGAGCCGCCCGAGCGCCGGGTCATGGACATGCTGCTGGCCAGCAAGTCGCCCTTCCATCGCGACATGCCGCCCCATGTGAAGGGCGAATATCCCCAGTGGCTGACGCCGCGCCTGTCCGCCCTTTACGGCGACCGCCTGGATGCGGAAATGGGCGCCATGCGCGACGAGGCGCCCCTGGATTTGCGGGTCAATACCGTCAAGGCCGACCGTGGTCAGGCCATCAAGGCCCTGGCCAAGGAAGGCATCAAGTCCGAGCTCACCCCCCTGTCGCCCCTGGGCCTGCGCCTGTTCTCCCGTGTGCCGCTGGTCCAGGTCCAGGCCTGGCGCGACGGATTGATCGAGGTCCAGGACGAAGGCTCGCAGCTGGTGGCCCTGCTCACCGGTCCCAAGCCGGGACAGGCGGTGGTGGATTACTGCGCCGGGGCCGGCGGCAAGACCCTGGCCCTGGCCGCCGCCATGGAGAACAAGGGACGGCTGGTGGCCTGCGATGTGGCCGAGTGGCGGGTCGACCGGGCCGGTGACCGCCTGCGCCGGGCCGGCATCCACAACGTCACCAAACGCGTCATCTCGGGCGAGGCCGACAAGTGGATCAAGCGCTCGGCCGCCAGTTTCGACCGCGTGCTGGTGGATGCGCCCTGCACTGGTACCGGCACCTGGCGCCGCAATCCCGACGCCAAGTGGCAGCTGGGTGAAAAAGACCTGATGGAATTGGTCATCCGCCAGGGCGCCATTCTGGACAGCGCGGCGCGGCTGACCAAACCGGGTGGACGGCTGGTCTACGCCACCTGCTCGATCCTGCGCGAGGAAAACGAGGACCGCATCGAGGTCTTCCTGGCCAGCCATCCCGAATACAAGGTGGTGCCGGTGCCCGAATTATGGGCTGAACTGGTGGGAAGCCCCTGCCCGGTGGACGGCCCCTATCTGCGCCTGTCGCCCCTGTCCCATGGCACCGACGGCTTCTTCGCCGCCGTACTGGAAAGAAATCCGGCCTAAAGAAAAAGCCGGTCGCCCCGACGGGGTGACCGGCCATAAGGCGGGCAGGAGGAAACTCTAGCGGCGCGAGGCCAGATCGGCACGCTCGCGATGGTCCAGGGAGGCCAGCTCGCCCTCGGCCCGGCGGGCGGCGCGCCAGCCGGCAATGCCGCTAGCGACTCGGGCGATCAGGCGGCGACCGGCTTCGGCGGCGCCAAGATCGAGCTCGAAGGATGCGGCCTGGGTCAGCTGGTGCAGGGTCATGTCGTGGTCCTCGTCAGGGGCGTTTTGGTCTTGCCCTCACCATAGCCACCCCCTCCCCCAGGGAGAATCGCCGGTTTTGCATTGGCGATTGCGAAATACGCATAGCAGTACCGATTTAAGCCCCGAAGGCGTCGCATGAGCGACGCTCACCTCAGGCGCCCTTGCAATTCGTTTGCGCTTTCCCGCCAGGACTTCGAGAATCGCGGCCAGACGATAAGGGTGACGCATCATGGGCTACCGTTTGCCGCCATTGAATACGCTGCGCCTGTTCGAGGCCGCCGGGCGCCACCTCAGCTTCAAGCTGGCCGCCGAGGAGTTGAACATCACCCCCAGCGCGGTCAGCCACGGTATCCAGACCCTGGAGGACTGGCTGGGCGCACCGTTGTTCGTGC
>JACQAD010000137.1 GCA_016195125.1 Magnetospirillum sp. | reverse complement strand
GTCGCCGAACTCACGCAGGAAGACCGAGCCCTTGACCGTGCGCTGGATCAGCACCGAACGGCGGTCCTGGTCATCGACCTTGCGCTTGACCAGGCCGAACTCGGTCAGGCGGTCCAGCGCCCGGGTGATGGCCGGCTTGGAGATGTTGAGGGTCGTTGCCAGACCGCGCACCGTGTGGGGCGGCGGCGTCAGGTAAACCGTCAGCAGCAGCGCCATCTGACGGGCCGACAGATCGGGAGCGTCACGGCGCACGCTCTCGACAATGGCTCCACGCCAAAGATCCAGGGCCTGCACTGGTTTGAGACTGACACCCATCATCCACTCGTTCGTTGCGACGACGAAATCTTTTAGCCGAGCCGGGGCCATCCGGCAATGGCCCAGTTGTCACATCGGTAAATTGTCATAGGACGGGGAAGCGCTGCACCAGCGTTGCGAACAGCGCCTTCAGGGCCATGGCTTCGCCACCTTCCGGCCGGCCGGGGCGGGTCGAGGCGTTCCAGGCCATGATGTCGAGATGGGCCCAAGGGATGTCATCTCCGACGAATTCCTGCAGGAACAAGGCGGCGGTGATGGCGCCGGCATGGGGCGAGTCGGAGACATTGGCCAGATCGGCGACCTTGCTGTCGATCATGCGGCGATAGGGCTTGTGCAGCGGCAGGCGCCACAGGGGTTCGCCCTCGGCCTCGCCGTTGCGCAGGATATCGCCGGCCAGCAGGTCGTTGTTGGAAAACAGGGCCGGCAGATCGGTGCCCAGCGCCGAACGGGCCGCGCCGGTCAGGGTGGCGATGTCGATGATCAGGGCCGGCTTCTCGCTCGAGGCCTCGGCCAGGGCGTCGCACAGGATCAGGCGGCCCTCGGCGTCGGTATTTCCGACCTCGACGGTGAGGCCCTTGCGGGTGGCCAATACGTCCAGGGGCCGCATGGATTCCCCCGAAACGGAATTCTCCACCGCCGGGATCAGAACCCGTAGGCGAACAGGCAGGGAAGCCGCCATGACCATGGAGGCCAAGCCAAGGACATGGGCGGCGCCGCCCATATCCTTCTTCATCAGCTTCATGTTGGACGAGGGCTTCAGATCCAGCCCGCCGGTATCGAAACAAACGCCCTTGCCCACCAGAGTCACCTTGGGGGCGCGTTCGTCGCCCCAGCGCAGATCGATCAGGCGGGGGCGGCGGTTGCTGGCGGCGCCCCGGCCGACGGCGTGGATGGCCGGGTAGTTCTCAGCCAGCAAGCCGTCGCCGATAATGACCCGGCACTTGGCGTGGAATTGGGCGGCCAGCGCGTCGGCGGCGGCGGCAAGATCCGCCGGCCCCATGTCCGATGCCGGCGTGTTGATGAGGTCGCGCACCATGATCGTTGCGTTATGGCAACGCTCGACCCCGGCGCGGTCGATGCCCTCCGGCCAGACCAGTCTGGCCCCCTTATGTCCAGGACGGGATTTGTAACGGTCGAAGGAATAGGTGCCCAGGCTCCAGGCCAGGGTGGCGCGCTGGGAGTCGCGCGGCGGCAGGTCGGGCGGAACCAGGCGATAGGTCCGGGGCGGCAGTCTGGCCGGCAGGGCGGCGAAGGCCCAGGGATCATCCTCCTCGGACAGGCCGACCAATACCGCTTCCAACCCGCCATCGCGTCCGGGAACCAGACAGATGGCGCCGGGTTCGGCCTTGAAGCCGGTTTGCTCGACCCAGCGTCGGGTGCCCTCAGGTTGAGACCCTAGCCAGGATGCCAGCATTGATTTGCGAAGCGCCACCAGACTTGTGACATTTTCAGACATATCCGCCAGTTGTTCCAGCACCCGTCGCTCTCCTCGGAATGAGAAATATGCAGAATTAGTAAAATATATAAGTCAGGGATCGTTACGATTTCTTTCTTGAAGGCTTGGCAGCGTTGCTTTCATGATCCTTGTGGATTTCAGATACTCGGAATGGCCATGCCTCTTACCATCGTCATCGGCACTAAGCGGTACTCGTCCTGGTCGCTCCGCGCCTGGATGGCGGCATCCGCCGCGTGTGCCGGCCTGCGCGAGATCAGTATTTCGCTGCGCCAGCCCGAGACCAAGGCGGAAATTCTCAAATGGTCGCCGTCGGGCAAGGTGCCCCTGCTGATCGACGGTGATCTCAGGATATGGGATTCCCTGGCCATTTGCGAATATCTGGCCGAGCGTTTTCCCAATGCACGGCTTTGGCCCGAGCAGATGGCGGCGCGGGCGCTGGCCCGCTCGGTCTCCGCCGAGATGCATGCGGGCTTTGCCGCCCTGCGTCAGTCCTGCTCCATGGATGTGCTCGAAGACCTGCCCATGGCCGATATTTCCGCCGAGCTGCGCGCCGATATGGAGCGGATCGACGCGATCTGGCGTGATTGCCGCGAGCGCTTCGGGGCGGGTGGGCCTTACCTGTTCGGCCACTTCACCATTGCCGACGCCATGTATGCGCCGGTGGCGACCCGCATCCGCACCTATCATCTGCCGGTTTCGGCGGAGGCCCAGGCCTATTGCGGCGCCATCCTATCCCACCCCGCCATGCTGCGCTGGATCGAGGGTGCCCGAGAGCAATCCCGAACGGCCGAGAAACAACATCCGGTCATCGCCGCCGACGGGATGCGGATTCCCGACCTCGGCCGCGCCTTCGGCCTTCATCTGGCCTCCGCCACCTGCTAGCACGGCGATCGGATTCGTTGACTTTGCCTGTTAGAACGCCCGCCGCGCCCTGAGCGCGGCGGTGATGGTGCCGTCATCCAGGTGATCCAGTTCGCCGCCCACCGGCACGCCGTGGGCGAGGCCGGAGACGGTGATCTGGCAGGGTGCCAGGTGATCGGCGATGTAATGCGCGGTGGTCTGCCCCTCCACCGTCGCCGGAGTGGCCAGGATCACCTCCCTGACCACGGGATCGGAAGCACGTTCCACCAGGGCGCCGATTCCCAGATCCTCCGGCCCGATTCCGTCCAGGGCCGACAGCAGACCGCCCAGCACGGCATAACGGCCCCTGAAGCAGCCGGTCCGCTCCATGGCCCACAGACCGGCCACGTCCTCGACCACGCAAATCTGGCTGGTATCGCGCCGGGGATCCGAGCAGATGGCGCAGGGATCGATGGTGTCGAAATTACCGCAGACCGAGCAGGTCTTGACCTTGGCGGCGGCTTCGGCCATGGCCTGACCCAGGGGGATCAGCAGGGTCTCGCGCCGCTCCACCAGACGCAGGGCGGCGCGCCGGGCCGAGCGGGGGCCCAGACCCGGCAACCGCGAAAGAAGTTGTATCAGGCGCTCGATTTCAGGTCCGACCATTTCGTTTCCGAAAGAGACAGCGGCGCAACGTGTTGTAAAATATGAGAAATCAGATGTAATAAGCTGATTCCCATGGATTCATTCGACCGATCAGAACGGCAGCTTGAAGCCCGCCGGGAGGTTGAGGCCGCCGGTCAGCTTGGCCATCTCGTCGGCCATGGCGGCTTCGGCCTTGGTCTTGGCGTCGTTGAAGGCGGCCAGGATCAGGTCTTCGAGCACCTCCACATCGCTGGGGTCCACCAGCGACGGGTCGATCTTGACGTTCTTCAGCTCGTATTTGCCGTTGAGGGTGACCTGCAGCATGCCGGCCCCGGACGAGCCGGTGACTTCCATCTCGGCCATCTTGGACTGCATCTCGCCCATCTTGGCCTGCATCTGCTGGGCCTGCTTCATCAGGTTGCCAAGGTTTTTCATAGGTCTTCTTCTCCAGGGAACATCTCGGAATCCAGGCCGGTATCGGGATCGTCGGTCATGTCTTCGAGAGGGGCGTCGGGCGGGCTGTCGCTTTCCAGATCGCGCACCGCCTCGATGGTGGCGCCGGGGAAGGCGGCCAGAACCGCCTTGACCAGGGGGTGCTCGGCGGCGTCCTGGCGGCGGCGCAATTCGGCGTTGGCCTCCTGCTCGGCCAGGGTGGGCTGGGCGGTGGCGGTGGAATTGACGCTGACGGTCCAGCGCCGCCCGGTCCATTCCGACAGCAGCCGCGCCGTCTTGGGGGCGAGGTCGGCGGCGGCGGTGCTGTTCTGGCGCCATTCCATGCGCCCGGCCTCGAAGGCCACCAGATTGACCTGGGTGCGCAATTGCACGGCCAGCAGGCCCTCGCGCCGCTCCGAGAACAGGCTGACCACCTCGGCGAAGGAGGCGGGCATGGCGGGCAGGGAGATCGGCGCCGCCAGGGGGGCGGGCTCCAGCTTCAAGGCGGTGGCGGGACCGTGCACCGGACCGCCGCCCACATGATGGGCGGAGACGGCATCGGCACCGCCGCCGCCGGCAAAGCCGCCGCCACCACCACCGCCACCGCCACCGGGATTGCGGGGGGGCGGAGGAGCGGGTGGATTGGCGCGCAATTGTTCGACCAGTTCCGCCGGCGTGGGCAGTTCGGCGGCATAGGCCAGGCGAACGACCGCCATCTCGGCGGCCTGCAGGGGATTGGGGGCGCTGCGGGTCTCGCCCAAGCCCTTGAGCAGCATCTGCCAGGCGCGGGTCAGAGCGGCCAGGGACAGGCCTTGGGCCATTTCCGTTCCCTTGACCCGCTCGGTCTCCGAGGCGCCCAGCTGGTCGGCGGCGTCGGGGGTGACCTTGAGGCGGGTCAGCCAGTGGGTCAGTTCCAGCATGTCCTGGAGCACCACCACCGGGTCGGCGCCGGCGGCGTATTGGTCGGTGATCTGGTCCAGCGCGGTGGCGACGTCGCCCTTCATCACCGCGTCCAGCAGGTCGAAGACGCGCGCCCGGTCGGCCAGGCCCAGCATATCGCGGATCTGGGCCTCGGTGACGGCGCCGGCGCCGTGGCTGATGGCCTGATCCAGCAGGGACAATCCGTCGCGCACCGAGCCGTCGGCGGCCCGTGCGATCAGCTTGAGGGCCGGGGCCTCGATCTCGGCCGCTTCCTTGACCGCGATACCGGCGAAATGGGCGGCCAGCACGTCCATCTCGACGCGGCGCAGATCGAAGCGCTGGCAGCGCGACAGCACGGTGACGGGGATCTTGCGGATTTCGGTGGTGGCGAACACGAATTTGACGTGCTCGGGCGGCTCTTCCAGCGTCTTCAGCAGGGCATTGAACGCTGCCGTCGACAGCATGTGCACTTCGTCGATGATGTAGACCTTGAAGCGCGCCGAAGTGGGGCGATAGCGCACCCCCTCGATGATCTCGCGGATGTCGTTGACGCCGGTGCGGCTGGCGGCGTCCATCTCCAGGATGTCCACATGGCGATCCTCGGCGATGGCGCGGCAATGCTCGCACTGGCCGCAAGGATCGATGGTGGGGCCGCCCTTGCCGTCGGGGCCGACGCAGTTCAGGGCGCGGGCGATGATGCGGGCCGTGGTGGTCTTGCCGACGCCGCGCACGCCGGTCAGCACGAAGGCATGGGCCAGACGGCCGGACTGGATGGCATTGGACAGGGTGCGGACCATCGCCTCCTGCCCGATCAATCCGGCGAAGTCGGTGGGCCGGTACTTGCGGGCCAGCACGCGATACGGGGCGGGGGCGGGGCTGTTCGTCATGGCGTCAAGATAGTACGACGCAACCGAGCCTGCAAAGGGAGAGAGGCTACTGGATCACTCCGGCGTCGAAGTAATAGGCCGAGGCGCCGCCATGCACCTGGATGCCGAGCTTTTCGATGCCGGTGGCGGACAGGTGGATCAGCTTGCCGCGCGGGTGGCTTTCGGTCAGCAGCCGCTGGGTGCTGGGATGCCACAAAGCCCTGGTGACGCCGTAGATCAGGTCGTTGGGCCGCTCGGCCCCGGTGATCAGCACCACGCCCACCTCAAGGGTCTTCACGTCGCCATCGACGCCGCGATAGGTGTCGGCGGCGATGGTCGAGGCCGACAGGAAGGGATAGGTGGCCCGCATCTTGTCCACTTCCGGCCCGGCCAAGGGCACCAGGGTGATGTCGGTGCGCTGGGCCAGCTCACTGACGATGGGCACGGGAAAGCCGTCGACCACCAGCATGGCGTCCAATTGCCCCGATGCCAGGGCGTCGGCGGCCGGGCCGGGCTTGAGGAAGCTCTGCTTGATCTGGCTCTCGGCCATGCCGAAGGCACTCAGCAGCAGGCGGCCATGGACCAGCTCTCCCGAATCCTTGTCGCCCAGGGACACCCGCTTGCCGCGCAAATCGCGCACCGAGTGGATCTTGGCATCCTTGCGCGCCACCAGATGCAGGCTTTCGGGATAGAGCATGGCGATGGCGCGCAGGTTCTGCACCGCGCCCTTGCCCTTGTAGATGCCGGTGCCGTGATAGGCCCAATAGGCGATATCGGCCTGTACCAGGGCGGCATCCAGCCTGTGCTGGGCGATGGCCTCGATATTGGCGATGGC
>JACQAD010000166.1 GCA_016195125.1 Magnetospirillum sp. | reverse complement strand
GTTCGCTACGCCGCTTGTGTCGTGTGGCGTTTGGCGACCCTTCATCTTGATGGTGAAAGGTGTAGCAGCCGGACGTCCAGGGCTCAAATCAATCATTATTGCCAAATGTTACACTGCAGCATGGGACGTGAAACAAAGGGGGAAGCCGCGGCTGTTCGGGTGTGAAACGAAAAAAGGGCCCGGCCGGAAAGCCGGTCGGGCCCGCATAGTTTTCAGCGCGGTCGAAGGGTGTGAAAACCCTTCGTGGTGGTCTCGGCCTTAATTGGCCTGACGGCGCAGGAAGGCCGGAATATCCAGATCCTCACCCGCCCGGGACGCGGTCGGCTCACGCCGGGCTTCCATGCGCGGCTGGGGCGCGGGAGCGGGCTGGGCCGGTTGCGGCGCCGGAGCGCGGTTGCGGTTGACCAGACGATCCAGCAGGCCGCCCATGCGCCGCGTCTCCTGGGGCGGTTGCGGCGCCAGGGCGGGGCCGGCTTCGCTGATCTCGGACAGGGCCTTGTGGATATCCTTCATCTCCGGCATGGGCCGGGCTTCCTCGGCCTCGGAATAGCGGGAGGCCGAGCGGCCCATCACCGGCTCGTGGCGCATCTCGGGCTCGGGACGGGTCTCGGCCTCGAAATGCAGTTCGGGCTCGATGCGGGTTTCGGTGCGGACCTGGGTCTCGGTGCGCATTTGCGGCTCGGGCCGGGCCGGCTGTTCGACCCGCATTTGCGGTTCGGGCTGGCGGATGTCCAGTTCGGGCTGAGCCATGGCGGCGGCGGGGGCCGCTGCGGCCGGACGGGTCACATGGGGCTGGCTGATCACCTGCGGGCGGAAGGCCGGCGCCTGAATGGCGGCGGCGGCGGGCTGGCCCATGGTGGGACGCGGTGCCGGGTGGGCCGCCGGAGCGGGCGTGTTGACCAGGGAGATGACGGTGGGCTTGGGCTGGGCGGCGGCTTCGCTGGCGATGCCGGTGGCGACCACCGAGACCCGCATCTTGCCGTTCAGCTTCTCGTCGAAGGTCGAGCCGAAGATGATGTTGGCTTCGGGGTCCACTTCGTCGCGGATGCGGTTGGCGGCCTCATCGACCTCGAACAGGGTCATGTCCATGCCGCCGGTGATGTTGATGAGCACGCCGCGCGCGCCCTTCATGGAGGTGTCGTCCAGCAGCGGATTGGAGATGGCGGCCTCGGCGGCGTCGATGGCGCGCTTGTCGCCCTCGGCCTCGCCGGTGCCCATCATGGCCTTGCCCATCTCGCTCATGACGGTACGGATGTCGGCGAAGTCCAGATTGATCAGGCCGGGCATGATCATCAGGTCGGTGACGCCGCGCACCCCGGAATAGAGCACGTCGTCGGCCATCTTGAAGGCATCGGCGAAGGTGGTGCGCTCGGTGGCGACGCGGAACAGATTCTGATTGGGGATGATGATCAGGGTATCGACGAATTGCTGCAATTCCTCGATGGCGCCTTCGGCGGTGCGCATGCGGTGGGCGCCCTCGAAGTGGAAGGGCTTGGTGACCACGCCCACGGTGAGGATGCCCTGCTCGCGCGCGGCCCGCGCGATGACCGGAGCGGCGCCCGAACCGGTGCCGCCGCCCATGCCGGCGGTGATGAACACCATGTTGGCGCCACCGATCTGGCCCAGGATCTCTTCCAGGCTTTCCTCGGCGGCGGCGCGGCCGATATCGGGACGCGAGCCGGCGCCCAGGCCTTGAGTGACCTGATTGCCCAACTGGATGCGGCGCTCGGTGCGGCTTTGGCCCAGGGATTGGGAATCGGTGTTGGCGACGATGAATTCCACGCCCTCAAGGCGCGACAGGATCATGTTGTTGACGGCGTTGCCACCGGCACCACCCACACCGATGACGGTGATGCGGGGCTTGAGCTCTTGGTGAGCTCCGGGAAGGAAAGTCAGCATCTATTTGTCCTCCGCGCTGTGTTGGCCGCTTCAACGTCGGCCGTCAGTTAAACTGGATAAATCTCAGAAATTCCGCTTGAGCCAGGCGCCCAGCCGGCCCCAGCCTCCGTCGCCCGCCGCTTCCGAGCGCTTGCCGCGCGTCGGGGCGGGGGCATGAACCAATCCGTAACGAATAAGTCCGGCGCAGGTGGAGAAGGCCGGGCCGCCCACCGCCTCGGGCAACCCATGCAGCCCCACCGGCCGGCCCAGGCGCACCTGTTTGTCCAGCACCAGACCGGCCAGATCGCGGGCGCCCTGCATCTGGCTGGCGCCGCCGGTCAGCACCACGCGGCGACCGGCCAGCTTGTCGAAGCCGCCCTGTTCCAGATGGCTGCGCACCAGTTCGAAGGTTTCCTCCAGCCGGGGCTGGATGATCTGGATCAGCATGGAGCGCGGCACCTGATTGGAGGCGCCGTCCTCGTCCTCGCCGACCAGCGGCACCTTGAGGATCTCGCGGTCGTCCGAGGGCGAGGGAATGGCGGAGCCGTACAAGGTCTTCATGCGCTCGGCATGGATCACCGGGGTGGACAGGCCGCGGGCGATGTCGCTGGTGACATGGGCGCCGCCCACGGCGATGACGTCGGTGTGGACCAGCTGGCCGCCCAGGAACACGGCGATGGAGGTGGTGCCGCCGCCCATGTCGATGCAGGTGACGCCCAGTTCCTTCTCGTCTTCCACCAGGCAGGCGAGTCCGGCGGCATAGGGGCTGACCACGCGGGCCTCGATATCCAGGTGGCAGCGGTTGACCACGGTGGACAGGTTGCGCACCGGGCCGATGGCCGCCGAGATCACGTGGATGGCCACGCCCAGGCGGTCGCCGAACATGCCGCGCGGGTCTTTGATGCCTTCATTGCCGTCGATGGTGTAATCCACGGGAATGGCGTGGATCAGCTCGCGCTCGGGGCTCTCGTGGTGGGCGCGGCCGTGTTCGAGCATGCGGCGGATGTCGGCCTCGTTGACCGGGTGGCCGTTCATGGCCACCTCGACCTTGACGTTGGCCGAGCCGGGATGGCCGCCCGAGATGTTGATGGCCACGGCGCGGATGCGGTCGCCGGCCATTTCCTCGGCGGCGTCCACCGCGGCGCGGATGGAGGTTTCCAGTTCCTCCATATCGACCACGGCGCCGTTGCGCATGCCGCGCGCCAGCTGGTGGCCGATGCCGACGATGCGGGGGCTGCCGTCGTCCTGGATCTTGGCGATGAAGCAGCACACCTTGGTGGTGCCCACGTCCAGGGAGGCGATCAGGCCGTTGCGTGGAGCCATCTCAGTGCTCCTTTCCGGTCTGGGGGATCTGGGCGGTGCTGGGAGAGGCGGGCTCGCGGTCGCTTTTGAGGATCAGGCGGTCGGGCACCCGCAGGTCGATCAGGGAAATCTGCTTTCCCGACAGGCCGTGATTGCCCTCCAACTCGGCCAGGCGGTGCCAGGCGGCCTCGGCATCCAGTTCGGGCAGGCGGGCCTCGATACCCTTTTCCACATCGTCGAGCTTGATGTTCCAGCGGCGGTTGCCGACCCGGATGGCGGCGCGGACGCGGGAGGCCAGCTGGGGCTCGGTGGCCAGCAGGGCGAACAGCTCGTCGGCGCGGGCCGGGGCGCCGTCGCCCACCACCAGCGGCAAATCCTCGAAGCCCTCGATGGCGCCGGGGATCTGGTGGCCGTCGCGGTCGATGAGGTTGAAGCGCCCGTCATTCTGCCACAGCGCCACCGGCTGGCGCTCGACGATGGACAGGTGGATGGCGCCGGGCAGGCGGCGCTCGATGGCGGCGGCGCGCACGCTGGGCAGGGCCTCGATGCGGTCCTTGGCGCTGGCGATGTCCAGGCCCAGGATGGGATCGCCATAGCGGGTGCCCAGCGCGTTGACCAATTGCTCGGTGGGAGTGCGCTTGCGGCCCGAAACGGTGATGTCGGCCACCTGGAAGCCGGCCTCGCCGGTACTGTTCAAAATGGCGGTGCCGGTATCGCGGGCCAGACGCTGGGGCTTGCCCGAATGCCACAGCACCAATCCACTCACCACCAGGGCGGTAATGGCGATGCCGATTCCGGCCAATTTCTGCAGCGGCGTCAGGTCCAGACGCAGGCGGGGCGCCTTGCGCTTGACCTTGGAGCGGGCCGGATGGGCTTCGCGCCGCGATGCCTGGGGGGCGGCCGAGATCTGGCGCGGCGTGCGGTGAACGCCGGGACGGTCGTCGGCGGTGATGACGATGTCGGTCGAGCTCAGTCGCATCGCGCCTCCTCCACCATCCATCGCACCAGCTCGGGGAAGGTGATCCCCCGATAGGCGGCCATCTCCGGCACCAGGGAGGTGGCGGTCATGCCCGGCTGGGTGTTGACTTCCAGCACGATCAGCCGGGGCCTGGCCCCGGCAATTGTGTCGTCGTAACGCAAATCAGCGCGGCTGACGCCACGGCAGCCCAGCACCTTATGGGCCAGCACCGCCAGCCGGCAGGCCTCGGCATAATCCTCGGCCGGGATGGGGGCTGGCATCAGGTGGCGCGAGCCGCCGGGGGCGTACTTGGCCTCGTAATCGTAAAAGCCGTGCTCGGAGGTGATCTCCAGCACGCCCAGGGCCTCGTCGCCCTTGACCGCCACGGTCAGCTCGCGGCCGGGAACGAAGGCCTCGACCAGGATTTCGTCGGACTCGAAGGGCCAGTCGGTCAGGGGCGAGGGCTGGTTGTCGCGCACGATATACACGCCCACGGACGAGCCCTCGTTCAGGGGCTTGACCACGAAGGGCCGGGGCAGCGGGTCCGGCCCGGACGATTCGGCGCGGGTGATCACCCTTCCCTCGGCCACGGGAATGCCGGCGGTGGAGAACAGGCGCCGGGCGAAGGCCTTGTCCATGGCCGCCGCCGAGGCCAGCAGGCCGGAATGGGTGTAGGGCACGCCCAGCAGGTTCAGCACCGCCTGGACGCAGCCATCCTCGCCGAAGCGGCCG
>JACQAD010000165.1 GCA_016195125.1 Magnetospirillum sp. | reverse complement strand
GTCCCCTCAGATCGGGGAGCGCGAACGTGGTCGTGCCATTACCGCCCCAGATCGTTCCGAGAGTCGAGAACAGGATCTCATAATCCTTGATGGTCAGTATCGTGCCATCGCACAGATGCCAGCCCACCGGCGCATAACTCCCCGCGAACAGGCGGATTTCGCCGACATAACAATCCATGGTTAAAGTCCTTCCCTGCTGAAGCGGTTTATCCGCGTGTCGGATAGACTCCACTGGTGGATATGCAATAATTAACAACACTGAATGGCTGCATATTATTGTGAGCGCCACCGCCCCCGTTGGTGGAGACGACCGCCGCGGATTGGGGCACCAGGGCGGCGCCGCTGCCAGTGGTCGGCGGGGGGGCATAGGTATTGACGGATACACCCCCGGAGGCCGTGGTCATCACTTCGGCGATGAAATTGTTCTTGGGGCTGTTCTGCGTCGCCGGATTGGCGCACGCGACCACGGAATGGGTGTGGTAGGGCAGGTTGGCGGCCGTCAGGGTCACCGTCTCGGCGCCGCCCGCACCACTCACCCCTTGGGGATATCGCATGCCATCGGTGCCGATTCCCGCGCCCAGGATGGCTCTGCCGCGCAGGTCGGGCAGGCCGAAGGTGGTCCGAGAATCGCCGCCGTATTGGGCGCCCAGAAGAGCAAATAGAGCAACATTCTGGTTGACGGGCAGGATGGCCCCGTCGCACTTCGCCCAGTACTTGGGGGCGAAGGCGAAGCCGAACATACGGATTTCTCCGAGGAAGAAGTCTGACAATTTTGCCTCCCGCAATACGTGTTGTACAAGGAGTGTCGTGTTCCAACAGAAAAAAATAAGCCACAGACACCCCTAACTGTCCATGCTGAATCTGTGGTTAAAAGACCTGTAGTTGTATACAGTCGAGCGGGAGGTCGTTGACTTTCAATATAAACACTTAATGCGTGCTCTCGTCTTTTTGTAGCGGCAGCCTTCAATCTGATAAGAAAGGCAGTGTCCATGTCGTAATGCTGGTCGCAATGTGGCGTGGTTTCTTGAAAGGACTCGTGCGCCATTGAATTAACCACTATACGTTGACCGGCCGGCGGGCAGTTGGTATGTATGGCGACGAGCTTATTTCCCGCATCGAGCGGGGTAGGAGGAAAGCCATGACCGACCCGCTTGTTGCCGCCCAGGATGAGAAGGATGTGGCTCCTGCCCCGCGCCGGGAATGGCATGCCCCGACCATGCGCGAATTCGATCCCCGGGATGCTCAGACCGGCGGAAGCTCGAACAGCGATAATGGTATTTCCAATTCCTGATATACAGGTACCGGGCCAGGCCCCTGGCCTGATCACCTGCGGCCATCTGGACAATACCCGCGACAATCGTTATTCATGAGTCCATGGATTCCCCGCATCATGCAGGGCAGGAGTCAGGACCATGACGACCCAGCGTATTCCCTCCCGCGATGACAAGAACGCGGCCCCGTCCCGGCGCCGGGTGTGGCAGGCTCCGGCCGTGCGGGAATTCGATCCCCGTGCCGCACAGCACGGAGGCACTTCCACGACGGATGGCGTCAGTGCTCAGTCCTGAGGCCTGTTGCCGAGGCTGAGTCATGACCCTGGCCGGTGGCGCCGGACCGGCTGATTTCTCCGAGAGTCTCGATCGTATGACGGCGGCGCTGTCGCTGTCGGCGCGCCGTCCGGTTCGTTGGCTCGGTGACGATGCGGCCCTGGCTTGCCTTGACGGTGGCCTTTTGCACCGCCACCCCTCGGGCCTTGCCATCGCCTTTACCGGCCGTCTGGACAATGCTGCCGATCTCGCCGCCGCCCTTGGCCCCGACGCCCCGGTGGGAGATCGGGCGGCCCTGATCGGGGATGTTTACCGGCGCTGGGGACTGGATTGCTTCGACCGTCTGATCGGAGATTTCGCCTGCGCCGTGTGGGATGAGGGGGCGCGGCGCCTGATCCTGGCCCGCGACGCCCTGGGCGGGCGGCCGCTGCATTGGGCGCGTTCGGGGCCGAATCTTGTATTCGCCAGCGAGTCGCGCGGCCTTCTGGCCCTTCCCCAGATCCCCAAGGAACTGAACGAGGCCTGGCTGGCCGAGCGTCTGGCCTTGCTGCCCTGCCGGGGCGAGGACACCGCCTACAAGGGCATTCACTCCCTGCCGGCAGGCCATTTCCTGGTGTTCGAGCGAGGGGCGGTTCGGCTGGTGCGAACCTGGAAGCCCGAATCACTGCCGCTCCTCGAGCTTCGCCGGGACGAGGATTATGTGGAGGCGTTGCGCCAATGCCTGGCCGAGGCGGTGCGCTGCCGCCTGCCCGATAGCGGCGCCGTCGCCAGCCATCTCAGTGCCGGGCTCGACAGTTCCGCCATCGCCGCCACCGCCGCCAGCCAATTGGCCGAGCAGGGACGGCGGCTGCAGGCCTATACCGCCGTGCCGCGACCGGGCCTGGACTGGCCCCCAGGAAAGGACGGCATTCCCGACGAAGGCCGGCTGGCCGCGCTCACCGCCGGGCGCTGGCCCAATATGGATCACGTCCTGATTCCCAATCAGTCGGGGGCGCTGATGACCAGCATGGGCCGCTTCAACCAGGCGTTCGAGCGGCCGGTGTTCACCAGCATGAACACGGTGTGGGCCGGGGCCATCTTCGACGATGCCCGGCGCCGCGGCGTCACGGTGCTTCTCGAAGGCGGCGGCGGCAATCTGACCTTCAGCTATGACGGGCTTCAACTCCTTCCTTCCCTGGTGCGCCAGGGGCGCCTGTGGGAGCTGACCGGGCTGTGCCGCCAGTTGCATCGCGAGGGCGGGCTGGGGCTGCTGCGCCTATCCAATCTGGCCTTTGGGCCGTTCCTGCCCGCCGCCTTGCGCAATTTCGCCCGGCATCTGACCGGGCGGCGGCCGGAAACCGAATTGTCCGATTACAGCGCCATCCAGGCTCAATTCGCCGATCGTACCGGCGTGGCGGAAGCGACTGCCGGATCAGGCGGGGCCATCGCCCATCACCTGCGGGGCGATGGACGGCTGTTCCGCCTGCTGGCTCTGCTGCGCAATGATCGGGGCATGCATTGGGCGGGGCGCCGACGCCTGTCGGGCATCGACATGCGCGACCCCCTGCTGGACCGCCGGCTGGTGGAGCTGTGCCTGGCCATTCCCGAGCGTCAATTCCTGTTGGGCGGGGTTCCGCGCTCGCTGGCCCGGCGCGTCCTGGCGGGGCTGGTGCCCACGGAGATCCTGGCCGAGCGGCGACGCGGGTGTCAGGCTGCCGATTGGTACGAGGGATTCGCCTCCGCCCGCCCCGAGATCGAAGCCGAGATCACCCGATTGGAATCCAGTCCTCTGGCCAAGGCCATTTTGGATCTTCCCCGTCTGCGCCGTCTGGTGGATGACTGGCCCCAGGACGGCTGGCAACGCCCCGAGGTGGAGGATGCCTACCGGCGGGTTCTGGGCCGGGGCTTGTCGGCGGGAGTATTCCTGCGCCAGTTCGAAAACAGCAACCTGCCGCCGTCAGATTGAGCGGGGATCGAACCGGGTGAGGAATGTGAAGCGGTCGGCGACCTCTCCGCCCAGAATGGTCCTGCCCTCGGCCACGGCCCAGACATGGGCCTCGATCCCGCTTTCGGCCTTGGCCACGCCATAATGCAGACTCACGGCGAGGCCGCGCCGGCACAGCATGCGCTGGGCGGCGATGCCCTGGTGAAAGCACACGGCGAAGGGCAGACGCCGGGCCGCCGCCCGTACCGCCCAGATCACCCGCTCCACTGCCTGCGGATCGGGATTGCGTGGCGCCAGAGGGGGGGACAGGGCCGGGGCGATGCGCCGGAAGGGCAGCAGGCGCAGGACCAGCCCCGCCAGGATCAGCCAGAAGATCGCCTCGGCCAGGTCGGGAAGCCACCGTCGCCGCCGCCACAGCCGCGTCATCACGGCAGATAGCCCAGGCGGCGCATGACCGGGCCATGGTCGCCTTCGATCCGGGCCGCCTGACCGGGAGTGAGGCTGTCGCGCCAGCCCCCCGCCGTGCCGCGTCGAAAGAAGGGGGCGGTGGAAGCCGGCAGCCGTTCCGCGAACCCGGCCTCCTCCTCCTGCGCCTTCAGGGCGGGGAAGCTGGCGGCGGCGGTGGCGCCGGCGACGACCGGAGCCGAGACGTCCAGGCCCAGGAAGCGGCCGATTTGGGAGCAGGAATCCAAAGGAGCGGCAACCATCTCCTCGTAGCGCAGCCGCAGGACGGGATAGCCGGTCGCATCCAGCCAGCTTTCCGTATGCCGGCTCCAACTGGACAGGAATTGCGGCAATTGTGGATTCAGGCGGATCCGGCTGGACCCCAGCCGGTCATTCTCGTCGGCCATGCGGGCAATGGCGGTGTCGATATCCTTGCCGATATGGTGAGCCCACGAGACCGCCACGTCGCGGGGGTCGCGGACCACATGGATCACCCTGGCGACGGATTCCGGTGAAAACAGGAGCCCATCCCCGCCGGGAGGAATCAGATTGGCGTCATGGGTCTTGAGGATGAGGGGCGGCTCCATCATCGCCGCCATGGTCCGGTGCAGGGCAGGCCGCGCGGCCAGGATCTCATCATCGGTCAAATCGGAGGAATCGATCCCCATCAGGTCGTCGAAGGCCTCGCGGGTCGCCGACGAATTCTTGATGCTCAGCTGATTGATGTCCACGGCCCCGCCACCGTTCTGAAGACTGGCGATCATCGCCCGCAGCCAGGTGTTTCCCGATTTGGGATACGAGGCCAGCAGGATCAGACCGCTCATGGTCCGATCTCCGCCTCGACCAGGGCGGCGACATCGGGGAGCTCCGCCAGGTTCGGCCGCCGGATCAGCCGGGCCACCGGCACGGTGCGGGCGATGGCGGCGGCGGCGGTAAACAGGGTTGAGCTCCGATTCAGGGCCAGGGCCTGACGGCGGCGGTAGACCTGCTCGACCAGTTGCGTCACGGCGTCGAAGCCCGTGACCGGCACGACGCGCGGCGGGCTACGCTCCTCCAGGGACAGGAGCAGAATGCCGCCCAGCCGCACCGGTGCCGGCCGGTCCTCTGGGCGCAGGAACGACAGATTGTATTTGCCCTGGCCGGGGCGGTTGCTCTCCAGCCCGTCGCTGCGGACCTGCAGCGCATCGAGAGTTTCCTGCCACAGTTTGAGGCGGGGAAAGGTGGGGATCACCACCGGCCCGCCTGCCGCCAAGGGGTCGATCAGGCAGATATCGTCGGCCAGCAGCCCATGGCCGCGATGGAGAAGGGCGGCGGCCAGGGTGGACTTTCCCGCCCGCGACGGGCCGGCCAGGGCCAAGGCGGTCTCGCCGATCCTCACGCAGGCTCCGTGCAGAGGAAAGGCGCCGCGCTGGTGGCAGAGCAGCCCCAGCACCGGGCCGAGCAGAAAGCCGCGCAATTCGGCGCAATGGGGATCGATCCTGGGCTCCACCACCACGTCGTGGCCGTCTTGAACGAGAAACCGCGCCACCGCCGGGACATCCAGGCGGCAACGGCTTTCGGATTCCACTTCCAGGAACGGCGTCGCATGCACGGGCGTGGCCGTACTGTCACCCGCAGAACCCAGACGGATACGGATCGGGGCGGCGGCGGGCTCTGCCGCCCACGGCCACAATTCGGGAAGGGTCAACTCGGTGCGGATCTGCCAGCCGCAGAGATAGTAATCGTTCATGGGCTCACCATGCCTTGCCGGCCGCGCGCGTGCAAGGCGGGGCCGTCACCCCAGCGCGACCAGCCCCTTATCGGCCATCTCCGCCAGTAGCCGGGCCACATCGGCGGCTATCACCGCCCGCTCGGCCTCGTAATCGGCCTGCAACCCGTCGATCAGGGCGGCGAAGGTCATGGGGGTTTCCAGCCGCTTCCAGATGTCGGTGGCGATGCTGTCCAGGCCGAAATAGCGCCCGAGATCCAGATGCATCATCACCACCTCGCCATCAACCTCGGTGGCGATGAGGGCGGGGTTGCGGGAGCTCGTCGAGGACTCGCTGATCGGGGCATTCGGCATGTCATGAATCCGAAAGGGAGAACTGGGGCAGTGTCATGCCAGAGATGGGCGGAAATGTCGATCCTCCCGGTCCCACCGACCGGAGGACTCAGCGCCTGGCGATCCAGGCCCAGGCAATGCGGGCCAGACGCAGGGGGACATAGAGAAACGACAGGGCCGCCGGCAAGGTCACCAAAGCCTTGTCGGTGGCAGAGGGATGGCCGTGCCTGATCAGGAGCGCCAATTTCCGGGCCGGCCGTTCATAAAGGCTCATTTCCCAGAGCACCATGCCGACGGCCCCCCTTTGGGCAAGCACCTCGCGCTCGGAGGCGGCGGGGCTGGCGGTCACATGGGCGATCCCGGCGATGACGGATGCGGGCAGGGCATCCGTCAGGGGGCGGAGCGGCGGCGGAATCTCCACCTCCAGCAGTTCCGAGGCCAGCAGGCAACCCAGTGCCAGGGGGCGTCGCAGGCCTTTGCCACGGGCGAGGTCGGTAATCCGGTCCCAATCCAGGGGGGCGGCCATGGCGGCGGCCATGTCGGCGATCCAGGCCAGCTCCGACCACAGATGGCCGCTGCCATGGCAGGCGGCATGAAGGATCGCGCGGTCCACAGGCAGAGTCGGGACCGCGATGCCGAGCACGTCGACGGAGCAACCATGTCTGAAATCGTCCGGGCTGCGGCTTTCATGCAGTTCCAGCCGCGCCCCGGTTCCGGCATGGCCGAGAATAAGGGCGTTATGGTCGCGGCCGATGGCGGCGTAGCCCAGCCGTTGCAGGTGTTGGGTGGACGCCTCGGTCTGGCCGGAAGGAACCACAAGATCGATGTCGCGGCTGAGGCGCAGGCTGGCCGAGCCGTAAAGCTGGACCGACAGCGGCGCGCCCTTCACCACCAGGAAGTCCTGGCCGCTGCCGGTCAGGTGATGGGCGACGCGGGCGCATTCCAGGGCAAGCAGGGCGGCCCGCCGGATCTGCCCGGCCGAGGCCGCCGCAATGGCTTCGGTCAGGGCGGCTGGCAAGCCGGCGGCCTTGGTCAGGGTCAGGGTCGCGATGCGATGGCGGCGGATGAGGGCGACCACCTCCGCCGGATCGAAGGCCGCGGGCACCGAGGCGGCGCGACCCGACCAATGGGCGGCGGCGGCGGCGAGAACCAGGCCGAGAGCCGCTCCGGGCCGAGCGGCGGAAGTGAGTCGTCCTGTCCACATGGGGGCGCTCTCTTTGCTTGGAATTCGCTCCGGTGGCGATCGGGCGAGAGAGTACGGCGGCGGGAACGCCAAGGGAATGGGCCGTGTGGGGTAAGGCCCCATATTCCCGTTTTCATCCCCCGGTGCTTGGCGATATTCTTTCGGCCTCTGCCGGTTTCAACACGGGACCAGATGGTCATCTCAGCCGCACCGCGAATTCGCCGGTCCTGGAAGCACTGGCTCAAGGCGCGTCTGGCCGCCGCGCTCGGCCGGGGCACCGGCCAGGGGATTCCCGTCATTACCCTGCATACCCTGGCTTGCGAGGATGCCGATGCGCCGAGCCCGGCCGCCTTCGAATGGCTGGTGACCACGATGCAGGCCCATTATACCCTGGTGCCGGTGGGCGAATTGGCCCAGGCCTGCGCCGCCGGGCTCGCCCGTCCGCCCGCCAGCATCACCTTCGATGACGGCTTCGAGGATTGCTGGTCCCTGGCCCTGCCGGTGCTGAACCGGCTCGGGGCGCGGGCGTCCTTCTTCATCTGTCCCGATTTTGCCGGGGGACGGATCGACATCACCCGGAATTTCGCCCATTACCGCGGGCGCAGACCCATGAGCCCCGATCAGATCCGCGATCTGGACGCGGCCGGAATGGAGATCGGCGCCCATACCCTGAGCCACCCCCTGCTGTCGGACCTGTCCCCGGCGGGCCAGACGGAGGAGATCGTCGGCTCGAAGCACCGCCTGGAGGATTGGCTGGGAAAAAGCGTCCCCTCCTTCGCCATCCCCTTCGGGGGCCGACGAAGCTTCGACCGGACGACGCTGTCCATCGCCGCCGAGCATTTCAAGGTATGTTGCACCACCCTGGTGGGGACCAACGCCCCGGCCGCGATCACCACGCCGGACTGCGCCATTCTCCACCGCCTGGACATGACCTCTCAGGATGACGGGCGGGACATGCTGTCGAAGCTGCGCGGCGACTGGAACATCTATCATTCCTTTCCGCGGGCGCGGCCGAAACGATTCGCGGCGCCGGTTTCCCATTGACACGGGCGTGTCCCCGGTGCAGGTAGAGCACCCGTTGCGAGTATTGCCATTGCTCAGTCCGAGGTGTGTTGCTCAATGGCGTTGGACCGAAATCCCCTGGACCGCATTCTCGCCAAGGACACCCCGATTCTGGTGACCGGGGCCGGCGGATTCATCGGCGGTCATCTGGTCGCCGACCTGCGCCGGCAGGGATTCTCGCGCATTCGGGCCGTGGACATCAAGCCGGTGGAGCATTGGTTCCAGGCCTTCGACGATACCGAGATTCTGGTTCTCGACCTGCGCGACCGCCATGCCTGCCGCACGGCGGCGCGGGGAGGCGGGGTGGTCTTCAATCTCGCCTGCGACATGGGCGGCATGGGCTTCATCGAGGCCCATAAGACCGATTGCATGCTGTCGGTGCTGATCAACACCCATCTGCTGATGGCCGCCCATGAGAGCGGCTGCTCCCGCTATCTTTTCGCCTCGTCGGCCTGTGTCTATAACGGCGACAAGCAGTGTTTCCCCGATTCTCCGGCTCTGAAGGAGGACGACGCCTATCCGGCCCTGGCCGAAGACGGCTATGGCTGGGAGAAGCTGTTCGGCGAGCGCCTTTGCCGCCATTACGGCGAGGAGCGCGGGCTGGTCACCCGGGTGGCGCGGCTGCACAACGTCTATGGCCCCCTGGGCGCCTATGACGGCGGGCGGGAAAAGGCCCCGGCCGCCCTTGCCAGGAAGGTCGCCACCGCCAAATTAACCGGCGGCTCCTCCCTAGAAATCTGGGGAGACGGGCTGCAGACTCGCAGCTTCACTTATATCGACGACTGCCTTTATGGATTGCAGGCGATCTTCGCCGCCGATTACGCCGCCCCGATCAATCTGGGAAGCGCCGAACTGGTCTCCATCGACCAATTGGCCGATATGCTGGAGGAGGTGGCCGGACTCAGGCTGGAGCGTTCTTACGATCCCTCGGCGCCGCGCGGAGTGCGGGGGCGGAGCAGCGACAACACTCTGATCCGCTCGGTCCTGAACTGGGAACCGTCGACACCGCTGAGGAGTGGCATAGCCCGGCTGTATGCCTGGATCGAGGGCGAATTGCGTTCCTCCGGCCTGCGGTCGTCCTAGGCGGTGCGCCTTCTGGTCCATGATTATGCGGGGCATCCCTTCCAGATTCAGCTCAGCCGATGGCTGGCCGCCGCCGGCCATCGGGTGGTGCACGCCTATTGCGGCGATCTGGAAACTCCCCGGGGGCCGCTGGCGGCGCGGGCCGATGATCCGCCGGGCCTGACCATCGTCCGTTGGGGGCTGGGGCGTCCGCTCCCCAAATACCGGCCGTTCCAGCGCTGGCGGCACGAGAGTCGCTATGGGCATCTGGCCGCCGCCGCGACCCGCGATTTCGCGCCCCATTGCCTGCTTTCGGCCAACGCCCCGCCGGGGATTCAGCGTGCGCTGCTGCAGGCCGCCCGACGCTGCGGCGCCGGCTTCGTGGTCTGGCTGCAGGATATCGCTTTTCCGGTGGCGGCGCGCATGTTGCCGGCCGGCCTGCCTCTTCTCCCGTCCCTGGCGACCGCTTTTGTGCGGCGGCAGGAATGCGCGGTCCTCGGCGCGGCGGATCACGTCGTGGCGATCACCGAGGATTTCGTCCCCCTGTGCCGGGCGGCGGGGGTGGATGTTGAGCGGATCTCGGTCATTCCCAATTGGGCACCGCTGACCCCGCTGGCCGGGGCCGAGGCCGGCGAAGCATGGCTGCGGCGGCACGGCCTGGGTGGCCGGCCGGTTCTGCTGTATTCGGGGACGCTGGGACTGAAGCACAATCCGGCGCTTCTGGCGGCGCTGGCAAAGGCCATCCCGGAAGCCGACGTGGTGGTGGTGTCCCAGGGCCTGGGGCGGCAATGGCTGGAGACTCTCCGTGGCGAGGGTGGGCTGGGAAACCTGTTCCTGCTGGATTATCAGGATTATGAGGACGTCCCCGCCATGATGTCCGCCGCCAGCGTGTTGCTGGTGGTGCTGGAAGCCTATGCCGGCGCCATGTCCGTTCCCTCCAAGGTGCTGACCTGCCTGAATGCGGGACGGCCCGTCGCCGCAGCGATTCCGGCCTCCAACCTGGCCGCCCGCGTGGTGCTCCAGACCGGGGCGGGGGCGGTGGCCGATCCGGCCGATGCCGACGGCTTCATCCGGCTGATCAGGGATCTCCTGGGTGATCCTTCACGCCGGCAGGCCATGGGCGCCGCCGGCCGTGCCCATGCCGAGGCCGCGTTCGCCATTGACCGCATCGGCGGGCAATTCCTGGCAATGCTGGAAAGCGTCGCCCGGCGACGCGGATTCTGACGCCTCCCCCTTCCCCCCTTCTCTCCGTGGCGGTGGTGGATCACCGGGGAGGGAAAGGGCGGTCGCATGGCGGTGATTGCCAGGTCGGAGGGTTGGAATATACTGCCCTCATGAACAGACAACGCCTCATCGACCTCTCCGTCGTCCTGGCCTGGGGGCCGACCGGCCGAACCGTTTGGCGCAACGGCCTGGGTGGGCTGGGCCGGACCTTGGGGCTGGGGCTGGTGGTGCTGGCGGTCGGCGTGCTGTACGGCGCCATGTTCAAGGGCAATCTGAGTAGCGGCAGCACCTATATCTGGTCCCTGGCCCTGGGGCTGGTGGTGTGGACCTTCCTGGCCGGAATGATCCGCGAGGCGGCGCGGGCCTATTCCCTGTGGGAGCCGGTGCTGCGGCGCAATCCCATGCCGTTCCTGGCGGTGCTGCTGGCGGTGCCGGTTCGCGGCGCGCCGCTGCTCGCCGTCAATCTGCTGGTTCTGGGAGTGTCGCGGCAGTTGATCCTCGGGGGGGATCTCAACGTGGCGGATTTCGTCGCCGCCCTCGTCCTGCTGGTGGTCAGCGGAGCCTGGATGGCGGTGGTCTGCGGCTATCTGTGCGCCCGTTTCCAAGGGGTGGGAGAGTTGCTGATCTGGGGCTTTCAGCTGGCGTTCTTCCTGACTCCGATTCTATGGCCGGATTATTTCCTGGGCCGCTACGAGCCGGCTCTGGTGTTCAATCCCCTCTACCATCTGATCGTGGTGGCGCGGGCGGGGATCGGCGCGGGCGAGGCCAATGGGCTGTCATGGTCCGTGGCGCTGATCCTGGCGGTGGCCGGAGGCGGGCTGGCGCTGCTTCTGCATCGCCACTGGCGGGTTCACGCCTGATCCAACCGATGGATGCGGCGGTCGAGCAATGCCTTGGGCGACCATGCCAGGGCGGCGGCGATGGCTCCCAGCCGGGCGCGGCGGCCGCTCTGGACCCGGCGCCGCTCGACCCAGATCCCCGGCAATCCCTTGGCGGCATCGGTCACTGCCTCGAGGAATGTGCGGGCATGGCCCTTGACCATGCCGCGTCCCAGCATGACCAGCAGCAGCGACAGATGCAGCGGCGCCAGGAGCCAAAGCAAGGGGCCGGGCATGCATTTGACGAAGGTCCACACCGAATTGCGCAGGCCGTGATAGCGGGCGAAGGGGCTGGCGGCCCCGGAGCTGGCGCCGCCCACATGAACCACGGCGGCGTCGCTCACTTGCAGCGACGAGCCGCCGGCCAGACGCCAGCGGAAGGCGAAATCAACGTCTTCGCAATAACAGAAATAGCGCTCGTCGAAGCCGCCCAGATCGAGGAAACCGCGCCGGTCGACCATCATGGCGGCGGCGCAGGGACCAAAGGTCGGATAATCGCCCTCGGGAGGAGCGATCGCCTGGGCATGGCCGCCCCGCCAGGCGATACCGGCGGCATGGTAATTGTCGCCGCCGCCATCCAGGCGGCCATCCTCGCGCCATTGGGTCGAGCCGAACAGCCGGGTTTGCGGGTGGCGGCGGGCGGCGGCCAGCAGGCGGGACAGCCAGTCGGGCGCCGCAAAGGCGTCGGGGTTGAGCAGGGCCAGCCAGGGTCCGCGGGCGGCGGCGGCGGCCAGATTGTTGGCGCGGGCGAAACCGGCATTCTCCGCCAGGGGCATGAGTCGAAAGCGGAGGTCTTCGGCCAAGCTTCCGGTCGCGGCAAAGGAACCGTCGGTGGAGGCGCAATCCACGATCAGCGCCTCGAAATCCGTAAAGTCCTGGGCAGCCAGGGCCTCCAGGCAGCGCCGGAGATAGTCGCCACAATTGTGATTGACCACGAGGACGCTGACGGTCGGTTGGATTTCGCGGTATTCTGGGGAATGCTGCAAGGGGGCGTCCTGCGGCGAGGGGGAACCGGGCGGAGCGGATGAGGCCAGGCAACACTAATCATTCCCGTGATGATCGTCGAGACATGGTGCTGGCCGTTCCCCACGATGATGTCCCCTGGTCGCAAATGCCTCGTTGGGGCGGCGTCCTGGCGCCGGTGGGCGGCCGCCTGCGCCGTTACCATTGCCTTCATCTGGTGCTGCTGCGCCTGTGGCGCCGTCTGCATGTGGTTCTGGAACGCCGGGAGAACCGGCCCGTCACCAAACTGGTGTATGGTGCCGCCGGGCTGGCCCTGTCCCTGTGGCGGCTGCTTCCCAAGCATGTGGCCGCCGAGGCCGCCGCCATCCATCACGGTGCCGGTGACCAGCCCCAGGGCCGTCGTATGGTGACGGCGGCGGTGACGGCGATGCTGGGCCGGGGTGGGGCTGGAGGGGGTGACGGGAATGGGGAGGGGGGGCGGGTGCTCATGCTCACCCCGTCCCTGGCGGCCGGCGGTGCCGAGCGGCAGCTGGTGCTGTCGGCGCGGGGTCTGGCCGGGCGGGGATGGCGGGTGGAGGTCTGGGCCAAGCATCTGGATGATCCGTCCGGGCACGATGCCTTGCGTCCAGATCTGGGTGATATTCCGGTGGGGCTGATCGAGGGCGCCATGCTGGGCGGATTGGCCGATGATTGCCTGTTGGCCTTGCCGCCCGCCGCCCGCAATCTGACCATCCGCCTTCATGATCTGATCTCGCGGCGGAATCCGGCCGTGGTGCATGCCTGGATGGACGAGATGGCGGCCTGGGGTGGGCTGGCGGCGGTGCTGGCGGGTGTGCCGAGAGTGGTGCTGGGCGGGCGCAATCTGGCCCCCCATCGCTTCGGCTTGCCGCAGCTTGGCGCCATGCGGGCGGCCTTGCGGGTTCTGGCGGATCATCCCCGGGTGAGCTTGATCAACAACAGCATGGCCGGCGCCGCCGATTACGCCGAGTGGCTGGGGCTGGAGCCGGGCCGGATCAGCATCCTGCGCAACGGCTTTGTCCCGCTGGAAGCCGCTGATGGCGGCCCTTGGCGGCAGCGGCTGGGGATTCCCGCCGATACGCCGGTGGTGGGCGGGATGTTCCGTCTGGCCTCGGAAAAGGATCCGCTGTTGTGGCTGAAAGTGGCAGCTCTCCTGGCCGACCGCCATCCCACGATGCGCTTCGTCATTTTCGGGGCCGGTCCCCTGGATGCCGTGGTACGGCGGGAGCGGGACCGGCTGGGTCTGGCCGCCCGGCTGTCGCTTCCCGGCGTCACCCTGGGGCGGGAGGAGGCCTTGGCGCTGCTGGACGTGTTCCTGTTGACCTCGCGCCATGAAGGGACGCCCAACGTGGTCCTGGAATGTCAATCCGTCGGCCTGCCGCTGGTGGCGGTGGCGGCAGGGGGGCTGTGCGAGGCCTGGGCCGATCCCGATCCGGTGGCTGCCGATCCCGAGGCCCTGGCCAATGCGGTCCTGGAGCGCCTGGGGCGGCGGATGCCGTCCCGGTGCGACTGGCTGGAGGCCAATTTCGGCATGGAGCGCCTGTTGACCGAGACCGAGGCGCTGTATGGCGGCGGGGCCGGCGCATGAGCGACCCGATCCGTCTGCTGTGCCTTATCCTGGCCGGGAAGGGAAGGGGGCTGGCCCAGCGCGCATTGGCGCGGCTGCCGGCCGGAGGGCCGCTGTCGCGCCTGCCCCCATGTCCGCCCTTGCCCGAGGCGGCGCCGCTGCGACGGGCTGACGGCACCCGCCCGATGAAGGTGCTGGTGGCTGGTCATTCCCTGAATCTGGAAGGGGCGCCGCTCAGCCAATTGGATCTGGTTGCCGCCCTGGCCGAGGCGGGGGGAATGGAATTGGTGGTCGCCAGCGTCCAGGATGGCCCCCTGCGGCGGGAGTACGAGCGTCTTGGCATTCCGGTTCGTCTGGATCTGCCGGGGCTGGGCGGGCTTTATACCGATGCCGATTTCACGCGCGCCGCTCTCGATCTGGGGAGACGGTGGCGCGACGAGGGCATCGATGCGGTCCTGGCGGTCACCCTGCTGAGCGCACCGGCCATCGAGGCGGCCCGGCTGGCCGGAATTCCGGCGCTGTGGAACCCGCGCGAGAGCGTGGAGCCCCATCTGGCTTTCCGTCCGTTCGGCGCGGCCATCGCGGCCAGGGCTCTGGCCTGTCTGCACCATCCGGCGGCGACGGTGTTCGTCGCCCGGTCCAGCCGGGCCTTGTGGGCGCCGCTGGACGACAGGCGCTTCCACATCATCGCCAACGCCTTGCCGCCCTGGCGAATCGCCGCCCTGTCCGGCGGGCGGGACGCGGCGGAGCGGGCGCGTCTGGGGCTGGCGCCGCACGAGGTGATGGTTCTGGTGCCGGGGACGGTCTGCGAGCGCAAGGGACAGCGCGACCTTGCCCGCGCCCTGGAGCGGCTTGCCCCCGAGGCGCGGGCGGTTCTGCGGGTGGTGTGCCTGGGCGATGGCGACGGCCGCTATGCCCGCGCCCTCGACCGGGATCGGGCGCGTCTGCCGCCGGGGCTGCTGCGGATCGAGCCGGCCCAGGCCGATCCGGCGCCCTGGTACCGCGCCGCCGATGTGGTGGCGCTGCCGTCGCGGTCGGAGAGCGCGCCGCGGGTGGTGCTGGAGGCGCTGGCCGCCGGAATTCCGCTGCTGGTCTCGCCGGTCTTCGGCATCGCCGAGCAGGTGCCGGAGGGATGCGGTGCCCTCCATTGCCCGCCGGGCGACACGGCGCGGCTGGCCGGGCTGCTGAGCCGGCTGGCGCTCGATCCCGCCCTGCGTCAGGCTCTGGCCGAGCAGGCGCGGCGGCGCTTTGCCCAGATCAATGATTTTCCCGGCCTGGTCGAGGGATATCGCAGCCTTTTGGTTGCCGCCGCCTCCGGGGATGATAGAGTTCGCCGCCACTCTTGAAGGTCAGACGATTTGTGCGGTATTGCGGGATTGTGGGTTCGGCGCGAATCGGTGGAGCCGCTGGCCAGGGCCAGGCGGATGGCGGCGGTGCTGCATCACCGCGGCCCCGATCAGTCCGGGGCCTGGGCCGACGGCGCCCTCGGCCTCGGCCATGCCCGGCTGGCGGTGATCGATCTGTCGCCGGCGGCGGCGCAGCCCATGCTGGACGGCGGCGACCGGGCGGCCATCGCCTTTAATGGCGAGATCTATAACTTTCGCGAGCTGCGGACCGAGCTGGAGGCGGCCGGCGCGGTCTTCCTCAGCCACAGCGATACCGAAGTGGTGCTGCAGGGCTATCTGCGCTGGGGGACCGGCGTGTTCGGGCGCCTGCGCGGCATGTTCGCCCTGGCCCTTTACGACCGTCGCCAGCGCCGCCTGATCCTGGCTCGCGACCGGGTGGGCAAGAAGCCGTTATATTATCATGACGGGCCGGGGATGTTCGCCTTCGGCTCGGAGATCAAGGCCATCCTGGCCAATCCCGAGATCGGGCGCCGGCCCAATCTGGAAGCGCTGCACCACTATCTGACCCTGCAATACACCCCTTGCCCGGATTCGGCGTTCGAGGGCATTCATCGGCTGCCGCCCGCCCATTTCATGGTGGTCGAGGCCGATGGCCGCAGCCGGATGGAGCGCTATTGGCGCCTGCCCCATCCCCG
>JACQAD010000164.1 GCA_016195125.1 Magnetospirillum sp. | reverse complement strand
GAGGCGGCAACCGGCCTCGTCGCAGACGAGCACGCTGCCCTGCTCGTACCAGTCGCCCAGCACGATGCGCCGCGCCTCGCGGCCGTCGAGCATGAAGCGGTGGATGGCCGGCCGGTGCGTATGGCCGTGGATGAATTGGCGCACGTCGTGCGCGCGCATCGCCGCGGCCACGGCCTCTTGATTGACGTCCATGATCTCCTCGGCCTTGTAGCGGCTGCGTTCGCGGCTCGCATCGCGGAACTGCCGCGCCATCGCGATGCGCTGCTCGATCGTCATGGCGAGGAATTGCCGCTGCGTCTCGGGATTGCGCACATGGGCGCGGAACTGCTGATATTCGACGTCGTCCGTGCACAGCACGTCGCCGTGCATGAGCAGGGTGCGGACCACGAAGCACAATTGCGGGTCCAGTTCGCCATTACCGCTGAGCGCCTGCCACAACGGCCGGAAGGTCTCGAGGAATTCGTTGTAATCCGCCGCCAGCCGCTCCAGATCCCAGCAGGTGTTGATCAGATCGCGAAGCGCATCCGCCGTTACCCATTCCTCGGCGGACAGCGACATGACCACCGCCCGGTCCAGGGCTCCGGCTTCGATCAGGGCCTGGCGCACCGCCCCCTTGTCCGGGTCGGGATGGACCAGCACCCCGCTGGCCAATTGCCCGAAGCCCAGCCAGCCGAGATCACGGCGCAGACCTTCGCGGCGCTCCGCCTCCAGTCCGTCGATATTGGTGACCGCCATGGTCCAGCGTCCATCCCAGGGCTTTCCGGCATGGTGGTAGATCCGGTTATGGGCAGCCTCGAAACGACGCCGCCCCATCTCGGTCAGACGGTAATAGGAGCGGCGCCCGATCTGCATGGAGGACAGCCATTCCTCCTTGGACAGACGAAACACCGAGGTCCGCACGATGCGCTCGTTCAGGCCCAGCGGCTCGACCAGATTGATGACGCTGCCCAGCCAGGCGCTGCCACCATGATGGGAGATGGCATCGCCATAGACGGTGATGATCAGCGACTTCGCCTTGGGGCGAAGACGGCCGAAAATCTGTCCCACGATGTCGCCGATCCGTCGGTTCATGAAAGCCGTTCGAAGAAGAAGAAAAACGCCCGGTTGCGGAGCACATCCTAATGAAGCCTCGTTTTCGGGCAACCCGGAATTTTCACCGCTCCGCAACATCTAGTAATTGGAGAACGGATTCTCGGGCAAACACCCTAGGAATCAGGGTTTCACCCTAGGTTATCTTATTGATTTTCAAATGCTTACCTTTATTCCGTTAATGACTCGGCAATCGCTTTGAGATTATAACCACCGTGTGAACGCCGCCACAGATGCCATCATACCTTGGTCCTATGATGGGTCTCCGTGGAAGGTAACCGCCCGTTCGGGTGATGGGTCTAGGGGAATGATGATGGCTAATGCCTGGAATTTGCGCCGTGGCGACCTGCTCAACGACAAGGAGACAGAGGGGTCATTCAGCGTCGAAAGCCGCTCGCTGAGCGAGCTTCAGGCCTATCTCGGCTCGACCCAGTCGAGCACCGCCTCGGTGGTCACCGAATCCGCCGCCTCGACCCTGACCGCCGATCAGCCCGGTGAGGCCGCCGGCCTGACTCCCACCCCCGGCATCGGCACTTACAACGCCCAGATCGGCAGCGCCGCCAACGCGTCTCTGATCAATGCCGCCCGCCAATCCTACATCGCCAGGCCCAATGGGCTCTACAATCTGGGCGCCATGTTCAGCGTCAACGGCGCCGCCGGCAATGCCCCGGCCTACCTGTCGGTCACGGTTTACGACCGCGACGCCTATGGCGGCAAGGAGAGCTACAATTACGGCACCCTGACCGCCACCAACGGCATGGTCACCAAGGCCGGCGGCTATACCTTGAATTTCGCCAAGGTGGGCAACCAGTACCAGACCGCCAACGGCCTGTCCCTGAGCGACTTCACCTTCAGCGCCTCCACCCAGGAGGACCGGGTCGCCAATATCGCCATGTATGCCTACGATGCCAAGGGCACCGTGCTGACCAGCCGCAACGTGGAAGTGGTGACCCACGCCACCGTTGTGGACAGCACCCCCGGCCTGATCACCGCCGGCGAGATCGCCAAGGTCGCCCAGTCCATGATCGGCAAGGTCTGGGATGCCAGCGGCTGCTGGAACCTGGCCAGCGACATTGCCGCCACTTCCGGCGCCTCGCTGGGCATCAATTCCGGCTGGATCAGCCCGGCCGTGGGAGCCAACGGCCAATGGAACGTGGCCTATTCCGGCTATAACGGCGTCAATGCCAACTGGATGAACAACCTCCAGGCCGGCGACATCGTCGAACTGGGCTGGAAGAACGCCAATTACGGCCACATCTTCACCATCGACCGGGTGGTCAGCGGCACCGCCTATCTGGTGGATAATTCCGGCGCCTCGGTCAAGGGCGGCGACGCCTCCGACGTCTATGTGGCCGAGCAGAAGCTGTCCAGCTACGCCCCCTATATCAATCAGAGCACCGTCATGGTGTTCCGCGCCAACGGCACCGCCACCACCACCGCCAACCTGACCTCCACCGTGCTGGTCAATCCCTACACCAATCTGACCGTCGGGCAGAGCGTGGCGGTCAAGAACCTGTTCGCCGCCACCGACGCCGACAACGACACCATCAGCCAGTACATGGTGCGCGACCTGGGCGCCAATGGCGGCTATCTGGCGCTGAACGGGACCAAGCAGGCCAACGGCCAGTGGGTGACCGTCAACGCCGCTCAATTGTCGCAGCTGACCTATACCGCCTCGTCCTACGGCTCCAGTTCCGAGACCCTGGAAATCAAGGCCTTCGACGGCAAGGCCTGGGGCACCAGCGATACCGGCCGCGTCGTCAGCCTGTGGGACCAGACCAATCAGGGCGACGAGCAGCATATCCGCAGCTTCGGCGTGGTCGACAAGGCCAGCGTCGCCACCAAGGCCACCGAATGGGTGGGCACCACCGACAAGTACGACTGGTACACCTTCTCGGTCTCCGCCACGTCTTCGGTGGACATCCAATTGGCCAATATGACCAGTTCGGTCAATATGTGGGTCTACAACAGCAATTCCGGCGCCCTGGTGGGCTCGGCCTACGGCTATGCCTACAACAATCTATCGTGCAAGCTGTCGGGCACCCTGGGTGCCGGCAATTACACCATCCGCATTGACCAGTATTCGGGCAACACCGATTACGACCTGACCGTGGGCAAGACCGGCACCGTCGCCAGCGTCGCCAGCGGCGGCACCACCCAGGCCATCTACAGCGGCACGGCCCTCAAGCCGACCCAGGGCGAGTTGCCCGATCCGCTGAACGGCACGGCCCCCTCCCTGGCCCTGGCCGATGCTTCTGGTCTGGGCGGCGGCAGCGCCAATTTCGGCCTGCCCATCACCTTCGACCAGCAGAACAACAAGGGTCTGTTGGCCGCCTCCTACGCCTGACCCTCCGCAAGTCCGGCTTTTTCCTGGGCCTCCGGTGCATGCCGGAGGCCCTTTCTCTTTTTCCGGCAAGCTTATGCTGGTAGAGCACATACCTTGGATGTACAGTACGCGCATCTCGGGAGACGCCCCAGGGACAAGCTTGTCCGGCCAAGGAATCAGCCATGCCCATTACTCGTACGTTCGGCATCCGCGCCAAGCTGATCCTCATTTTCGTGGTGATCAAGGTGATCCCGCTCCTGCTGTTGGCGGCCTTCGCCTGGCGCGGGCAGGTGTGGCTGGCCGAACGGGTGTCCGAGAACGTCGTGGGCATGACCCGCAACATGCGCGAGACCGCCGAACTGGTGGCCAGCAACACCACCGGGTCGGCCATCAAGGCCCTGGACGATGCCGCCCGCGAGACGCTGGAGCGCCTGACCACCGACACCGCCCGTTCCGTGGCCGCCTTCCTTTACGACCGTGACCGCGACATCCAGTCCGCCGCCCTGGTCGAGCCGTCGCCGGAGGCCTATGGCCGCTTCCTGGCGGCCCGCACCCGCCCGGTAGAGCGCCATCACCCCTGGGTGGTGACCCCCGATGGCAGCAAATGGGTTCCCGGCCCCGAGGCCATTCCCCATTACGACGCGCCGCCGGTTCAGTCCTCCATCGAGGACAATCGCCGCAATTTCAACTATCGCCCGCCGAATGAAGGGGGCTCAGTCTCCGAGAAGCCGCTTTTCCTGGAAATGACCTTCATCGGCCTGGATGGGATGGAGCGGGTCAAGATCACCACTTCCAAACTGACCAATGCCGAGTTGCGCGACGTATCGCGGCGCGAGAACACCTTCATCAAAGCGGAAAGCTATTTCCCCGCCCTCAAGGCTCTGAAGCCGGGCGAGATCTATGTCTCCGACGTTATCGGAGCCTATGTCAGCACCCCCATCATCGGCCCCTTCACCCCCAAGAGCGCCGGGGCCAAGGGCATTGCCTTCGAGCCCACCCAGGCCGCCTTCGCCGGCACCGAGAATCCCGTCGGCAAACGCTTCCAGGGACTGATCCGCTGGGCCAGTCCGGTCACCAGGGGCGGGCAGGTCATCGGCTGGGTGACCCTGGCCATGAACCATGATCACCTGATGGAATTCACCGACCACATCTTGCCGACCTCGGATCGGTATTCCCCCATTCCCGACGCGGCATCGGGCAATTACGCGTTCATCTGGGATTACAAGGGGCGCTCGGTCGTCCACCCGCGTCACTATTTCATCACCGGTTATGATCCCGCCACCGGCGAGCCCGCCGTTCCATGGCTGGATGCCGACCTCTATCGCCAATGGAAGGATAGCGGCCAGCCCATCCGTCAGTTCCTCGAAAGCGCCCCGACCTTCCTCGAACAATCGCTGAAAAAGAAGGGATCGGCGGAATTGGCCAAGGCCGGGCTTGGCGCCAATGTGGATGATTTCCACGCCGCCGCCACCAAGGCCAAGGAACAGACCGATCAGATCCTGACGCAGCGCGACAAGGAATTGCAGACCAATCTGGACGGCGTTATCGCCCTGATCGCCGCCCAGGTGGAGAGCATGGCGCGGCAATTGACGGTCTCGACCGTGCTGATGAGCATCGTCGTCATCGGGATCGCCGTCTGGATGGCCTCGTTCCTGACCCGGCGTATTACCGCCGTGGTCAACGGCATCCACCGCTTCCGGGCGGGCGAGATGGAATACCGCTTGCCGGTGCACGGCAATGACGAGATGGCCAGCCTGGGAGATTCCTTCAACCAGATGGCCGACAGCGTCGGCGAATCCTTCATCCGCCTGCAAGACGCCAAAAGGCGGGCCGAGGAGGCCAGCCGCATGAAAAGCGAATTCCTGGCCAATATGAGCCACGAATTGCGTACCCCCCTGAACGGCATCATCGGCTTTTCCGAGTTGATCCGCGACGAGGCCGCCGACGACGAAACGCGCGAGAATGCCGACATCATCGAGAAAAGCAGCCGCCATCTGCTGGAACTGGTCAATTCCATCCTCGATATCGCCAAGATCGAGGCCGGCGCCATGACGCTGAACATCCAGCCCCAGCCCCTCGCCACCCTGGTGGCGGAGGTGGCGGCGGTTCACCAGCCGGTGGCGGCGGCCAAGGATGTCGGTTTCAGGAGCGAGGTGGTGGAGGGCTGTCCCGAAACGGTCATGGCGGATTCCATGCGTCTGCGCCAGATCCTGCACAACCTGCTGAGCAACGCCGTGAAATTCACCGACAAGGGCGAGATCCGCCTGCGGGTGATCCCGGAATCCGACCAGGTGATCTTCTATGTGGAAGACACCGGCAACGGCATCCCGGAAGAAATGCAAAACGCCATTTTCGAGAAGTTCCGACAGGTGGATTCCTTCCTTACCCGCTCGCATAGTGGTACAGGTCTGGGCTTGACCCTGGCGCGTCATCTGGTCGAGTTGATGGGAGGAACCATCGGCGTCGAGTCCCAGGTGGGAATCGGCACCGTCTTTCACTTCACCCTGCCGCTCAGGCGCGTTGGTGCGGATGAGATTTCGGCCGGCATGAGGAATGCGGAATGAAGAAAGCTCTGGTCGTCGATGACAATGACGTCAATCGCATCCTGGCGACCCGTCTGCTCAGCAAGGCGGGCTGGAGTGTTGCCGATGTGGATGGCGGCGAAGCGGCACTGGCCTATCTGGCCGGCAACAGCGTTTCGCTGATCCTGCTCGACGTCAGCATGCCGATCATGAGCGGCCAGGAAGTATGCCGGCATATCCGTGAGGGCAAACTGGGCGGCGAGAACGTCAAGATCATGGCCTATACCGCCCACGCCATGCCCGAGGAAATTCAAGAGTTTCTCGATGGCGGTTTTGATACCGTCTTGCTGAAGCCCATGTCCCGCGATCGCCTGAATGCGGCCATGGCAGAGTTGGGATTATCATGATGAAGCGGCGGGTCTTTCTTTCGGCCGGCGCGGCAACCCTGCTGATGACCGGCGGCACTCGGGCTGAAACCTCGCCCACCACCGATTCCGTGCGCCAGCTGACCCTGAAGGCGGCGGCACTGATCTCCGCCGAGGGCATCGACAAGGCCCGCGAAGCCTTTCATCGCAAGGGAGAGTTTCTCCACGGCGAGATCTACGTCAACGTCATCGATACCAACGGCACCTGGATGGTCTATCCGCCCAACCCCAAGAACGAGGGCAAATCCGTCCTCAACGTCCGCGATGCCAGCGGCAAGTTGCTGGTTCAGGAAATCATCCAGGTCGGCCTCGATAAAGGCGAAGGCTGGGTCGAATATCTGTGGCTCAATCCAGCCAGCAACCGCATCGAGCCCAAGCTGACTTTCATAAAAAGCGTCCCCGATCGGGGCGTCATCACCTATATCGGATTGTACAAATAGCCGCGCGCTCCTTCCCCGGCCGGAAACATCCCCAAGCCCTCCGCTATTCATCAAGACTCAAGGCGATCCCACCAATGGGCAGGCGCAAGGTGAAGATCGCTCCCTCGCCCGGACGGCCGCCCACCAGGATCTGGCCGCCATGCTTGGCCACCGCCACGTCATAGCAGATGGACAGGCCCTGCCCGGTTCCCTTGCCGACCACCTTGGTCGTGAAGAAGGGGTCGAAGATACGCTCTCGGATCTGCTCTGGAATCCCGGTTCCGCTGTCGGCCACCTCGATTTCCACCCAATCGCCCTCGGCCCTGGTCGACACCCGGATCGTGCCGGGCAAGGGTTTGCCGGATTCCTCGATGGCATGCGCGGCATTGACGATCAAATTCAAGAAGACCTGATTCATCTCACCAGGATGGCAATAGACCATCGGCAAGACCGGATCGAACTGGGTCACCACCTGGGCAATGTGCTTCCAGGTGGAGCGCGAGACGGTCAAGGTGCTGTCCAAGGCGCGATTGATGTCCACGGCGGATTTCTGGGTGGAGCCGGGATGGGAGAATTCCTTCATGGACAAGACGATGCGGGCCACCTGGGCGACACCGTCCAGCGACTGCTCGATCGCACCAGGCAATTCCTCCAGCAGAAAGTCCAGGGAGGCGGCCTCGACCCGGCGGTCGAACTCCTCGGCCAGAGGCGCTAAATCGCCGTGATGGCTGGATTTCGCCAAGGCTCGGGCGCTGTCCAATATGGGCACGATTTCGCCCGCGGCACTGCGGATGAACCCCAGATTGTCGCCGATATACTGGATGGGAGTATTGATCTCGTGGGCGATTCCGGCGGCCAATTGACCGACGCTCGCCAGCCGTGACGCCTGCATGGCCTCGCGCTGGGCCTGCTTGATGGCCTCGATATCGCGAAATGAGATGATCGCCCCACGCTTGCCGCCCTCATCTAGAAATGGCGAGCAGGTAAAGGCCACCGCCAACGAGTGATGCCTTTCAAATGCTGACGAGATCCCCGCAGGGCGGTTTCGATGGCGGTACGGTTCTTGATCTCCTGGCTGAGGGCGGTGGTACGGACGGCGACCAGTCGCTCCAGTTCCGAATGCTGATCGGCCAGAACTTGCTCATAATGCTTGCGTAAGCTGATATCGCGGAACACCAGGACACCACCATTCGCCACATCGTTCTCGATGATGGGAGCGGCCAGAAACTCGACCGGAATGGCCATGGCATCGGCATTTCGCCTGAATTCCGCATTGTTCACCCGCTCGGCCACACCATTGGTGCAGGCTCCGGTGATGACGGCCGCATCGTCCGCTGACGCCTGGACCAGTTGGGCAAAGTGTCGCCCGATCATCTCGGCGGGCTCGATCTGCAAGAGATCGGCGGCGACGCGATTGGCAAATCCGACTTGCCCGTCGCCGCTGAGTTCGACGATCCCGTCACCCGCCGAATCCAGAATCAGCTGATAGCGATGCTTCAATGTCTCCAGCGCCTGCTCGCGCAGCTTCATCTCGGTAATGTCCGCACGCACTCCGACGACACCGCCGTCATTGGTGCGATACTCACGCGACGATATCCATCGGCCATCCGTCATTCGGATGAGGAAGGGCTCGCCCGAGGCCTGGGTGTGGCGCTGAAGGCGCTGGTTGGTCCACTCGTCCAGCCCCATCTCGCCCGGATCGAATAATGTCTGGGTTCTCTCATCGCGGATGATGGATTCGAAGCGGGTACCGGGCACCAGCATGTCACCCAACTGCCAGAACACCCGCCGATATTCCTGATTGCACAAAACCAGACGATCTTCGGAATCGAACAGGGCGATACCGTCATTGATGCTTTCAATGGCGTCGGCCAGCTGTTGTTGGGCCAGACGGGCCCGACGCTCGGCTTCGGCCTCGCGGGTGATATCCGCTCCGACTCCGCGATAGCCGATGAAAGCGCCGTCTTCGTTGAAGAAGGGCATTCCGCTGATACGGATGACCTTGCCGTCCTTGGCCCCCTCCGGCCCGACCGCGAAGGTCAGATCACGGAAGGGACGGTGTGCGTCCAGATCCTCGGCGTGGGCCTGCGCCTGAGCGGGATCATAATCACTGAGGCCAAAATCGAAATAGGTGAAGCCCAGGACGCCCGACGGCTTGACCCCAAGGATTTCGCCGATACGGTCGGATACGAAGGTAAGGCGGTTGTCCTCGTCCGTTTCCCAGAACCAGTCCGATGCCGATACCGCCAGATCGCGGAAACGCCCCTCGCTGTCCTTCAGTTGCTGTTCGGTGCGCTTGCGCTCGGTCAGGTCCACCACAGTCGCCACCAGGATGGTCTCATCATCCAGTCGGGCTTCGCTGGCGGTCAGCCAGACCGGGAAGCGCTCGCCATCCTCACGCATCGCCTCCAATTCAATCCCCGAAACCGCCTGGATCGGAACGATGGAGAATGCCGTGGCCGGAATCAGGGTCTGGATACCCCAACCGATCATGGATTTGGCGGAGGCCCGGAACATATGTTCGGCGGCGGCGTTAAGAGACAGAATTTGACCGGCGGCGCTCAGCGACAAAACCGCTTCGGCGGAATTATCAATAACCGCCTGCAATCGCCGCTCACCATCGCGCAACGCCCTCTCGCGCAGGCCGACGGCCTCACGCATGCTGTCGAACGATCGGATCAGGCCCCCGACCTCGTCGGAAGAAGGCGGCGGCAACGGAGCGTCGTAGCGTCCCTCGGACAAAAGGCGACTGGCTTCGGACAGGCGCAACAGGGGCGCCACGAACCAGCGGTTCTGAAGGGCGACGACGATGATTCCGCCCAGGACCAGAATGGCGGTCATCACGCCTTCCAACCGCCACAGAACCACCAGTGCCGTCTCCACCAGGGCGTTCATATCGAAGGCAATGGCGAGACGACCGACGGTCCCGGACGGAGAGGCAATCTCACTGGTCAAACCGGCAAGGTCCGCGAGGGGGGGCTCGGCCTGCAGGGGGTAGAGCCGGTTTCCCGAACGGCCGGTCAGAGTCACGGATTTCCACCAGGTATGGCGCTGCCGGACTTCATTGAGAGTCTCGTGGATCTTACCCAGATCACCTCCCAGAACGTCGGGGACGATGGCCAGGGCAACCAGATCCAAGGCCCGCTGTTCCGAACGGAACCGCTCGACCACGAGATTATCCTTCAACGCGGCAAAGGCGATGAAATGGCTGGTGACCAGCACGGCGACCACGACCGCCATGATGGGAAGGAGAAGCTTCGCCCGAATGCTCATGGCCGTTACCCCGTTCAGCGTATCCTCACGGCTCAACATAAAAGGCGTCGAGGCCCAGCTTCCTCAGTTGATCGTACTCGGAATCCACAGCGATCCCGAGACGCCGGAACGGAACCTCCGCCAGCAGGGCGGCGCCCGCCGGTCGCGCTCCCAAGGCCAGCAATTCCGCCTGGACCTTCCCCGCCATCACCGCCGACAGGCGGGGATGCACCGCCACGGGATGGGGCATGTATCGGTCCGTTTCATACAAAATCCGTAATCCGTCTTTGATTTCCGACGGCTGCTGCTCGAAGGTCGCCTTGATCCCGCCGGCGGCATCGGCCTCACCCATCAGCACGTTCAGATAGGCGGAACTGTGGGATTTGACGTATTTTTCTTTGACCTTGATGGCGAATTTGGTGGCGAATTCCGCCCTGGGAATGAGGGCGGCTCCCATGGCATTGGGCGAAGGAAAGGCCACGGTCAGTCCGTCCAGGGCGTGAATATCGACCACAGCCGAGGTCTTTCGAACCACCACGATGCCATAGAGCATTTCGTCAACGTCGCGAAGAATGGCGCGATAGCCCTGGCGCTTGCTGGCGATCACATAGTGATAGGGATTCATATAGGCGATATCGTAGGCCCCGGCCTGCAACCCCTTCTCGAAGGCGGGAATGCCGGGCTCCAGCACCAGTTCGAACTTCGCTCCGGTCGCATTTTGCAACTGCTCGACGATCGGCCCCCAGACCGACTGCAAACGGCGCAAATCAAATTGCGGCACCACCGCCAGCTTATAGACCTGGGGCTCGGCCGCACCGGCCGGCATTGCCAGAAATGCGATCGACACCGCCAGTCCCAACCTGCCCAGAAGTCTCCGCCACATGACCCGCCTCCATGAATCTATGGGTTCCTGGAGGCAGTTTGGCTGAGACCAGATCCGGCGGGCACTCCCAAATGAGGGGGGCTAAGCTCCTTCGCCCACGAACACCTTGGCCTTGCGCAGGAAGACCGAAACCTCCTGGCCGCGACGGAGATTCAGCTTGTCCTTCTGGTCGCGAGACAATTCCGCTTCCACCACCAGGCCACCCGGCAATTCCAGTTCGGCGCGGACCACCGGGCCCAGCACGATCACCTGACGTATTTTTGCCTGGGGAAGATCGGGGGAAAGCTCCAGAATCTCCACGTCATGGGGGCGCACGAAGGCGGTTCCGCCGCCATCCACCCGGCCCTCGCCGATATGCAGGCCGTTCACCTGGGCCTGACCACCCTGGACATTGCAGGGCAGGGCATTGACGTTGCCGAGGAAGCGATAGACGAAGGGGGTGGCGGGGCTGTCGTAGATTTCCGAGGGCGTGCCGATCTGCTCGATGCGGCCCTTATTCATGACCACCACCTCGTCGGCCACTTCCAGGGCTTCTTCCTGGTCGTGCGTGACGAAGACTCCGGTCAGGCCCATTTCGTCATGAAGATGGCGGAGCCAGCGGCGCAGATCCTTGCGCACCTGGGCGTCCAGGGCTCCGAACGGCTCGTCCAGCAGCAACAGGCGGGGCTCCACTGCGAGGGCGCGGGCCAGCGCCACGCGCTGACGCTGGCCGCCCGACAGCTGGCTGGGGAAACGACCGGCCAGCCCCTCCAGCTGCACCAGTTCCAGCAAGGTGTGAACCCTTTCGGAAATCACCTCCTTGGAGGGCCGCTCCGAGCCCTTGCGGACCTTGAGGCCGAAGGCGATGTTCTCGGCCACGCTCATATGGCGGAACAGGGCGTAATGCTGAAACACGAAGCCAACCCGGCGATCGCGGGTTCCCAGGCCGGTGGCATCGACGCCACCCAGCCGGATTCGGCCTTCATCGGGCTGTTCGAGCCCGGCCAGAATGCGCAGCAAGGTGGTCTTCCCCGAGCCCGACGGCCCCAGCAACGCCACCAGCTTGCCCTGGCTGACCCGCATGGACACCCGGTCCAGGGCGGTGAAATTGCCGAAATGCTTGGAAACGTCCTCGACCTCGATCATTCCTGCCCCCTCAAGGACCGCTGGCGGCGATTTCGCCCCGGTTCCACCATTCGAGGGTACTCTTGGCCGCCAGCGTGACAAGGGCCAAAAGGGCGAGTAGTGAGGCGACCGCGAAAGCGCCGACGAAGTCGTATTCATTGTAGAGTATCTCCACGTGCAGGGGCATGGTGTTGGTCAGCCCCCTGATATGTCCCGAAACCACGGAAACCGCGCCGAATTCGCCCATGGCGCGGGCGTTGCACAGCAGGACGCCGTACAGCAAGCCCCAGCGGACATTGGGCACGGTCACCAGCCAGAAGGTAAGAAGACCCGACGCGCCCAGGGTCAGGGCCGCCTCTTCCTCCTCGCGCCCCTGCTCTTCCATCAGGGGAATCAGTTCGCGGGCGACGAAGGGAAAGGTCACAAACAGGGTAGCCAGAGTAATGCCGGGCACGGCAAAGATGATCCTGGTGTCGTGTTCGGCCACCCAAGGCCCCAACAGCCCCTGCAATCCGAACAGCAGCACGTAGATCAGTCCCGAGATCACCGGCGAAACCGAAAACGGCAGCTCGATCAGCGACACCAGCAGACTCTTGCCGGCAAAGTCGAACTTGGCGATAGTCCAACTGGCGGCCAGACCAAAAACGATGTTGAGCGGCACGGTGATGGCGGCGACCATCAGGGTCAGGCGGATGGACGAGCCGGTGTCATCACTGGACAGCGCCTTCACATAACCGGCCCAGCCTTTGGCAAACGCCTCCACCAGCACCGTTACCAGCGGCAGCACCAGAAACAGGCCCAGGAAGGCCAGGGCCAGCAGGATCAGACTCCAACGCGCCCAGGCGGGATCACGGGTGGCGGATTTGCTCATGGCTCAACCTCCCATGCGCGCGCGGCGCCATTTCTGCAGCAGGTTGACCGCCAGCAGCAGCACGAACGAAATCGCCAGCATCACCGCCGCGATGGCGGTGGCGCCCACGTAATCGTATTGCTCGAGCTTGGTGACGATCAGCAGCGGCGCGATTTCCGATATGCCCGGCAGATTGCCGGCAATGAAGATCACCGAACCGTATTCTCCCACCGCCCGGGCCAGGGCCAGGGAAAAGCCGGTCAGCAGCGACGGCCCGATGGCGGGCAGGATGACCCGCAGAAAGGTCTGCAGCCGGTCGGCGCCCAGCGAAGCCGCCGCCTCCTCCAGTTCCAGGTCCACGTCATGCAGCACCGGCTCGACGGTACGCACCACGAAGGGCAGGCCGATGAACACCATGGCCACCACCACGCCGGCCGGAGTGAAGGCGACCTTGATGCCCAGGGGCTCGAGCAGGCTGCCGATCCAGCCCCGCGGCGAATAAAGCGCGGTCAGGGCGATGCCGGCCACCGCCGTGGGCAGGGCGAAGGGCAAATCGACGAAAGCGTCCACCAGCTTGCGCCCCGGAAAGGAATAGCGGACCAGAACCCAGGCGACCAGCAGGCCGAACACTGCGTTGATCAAGGCCGCGACCACGGCGCCGCCGAAGGACAGGGACAGGGCCGACAGCACCCGAGGATCGGTCAGGATGGCGCCCCACTGGGCGAAGGTGGTTCCCGCCGCCTTGATCAGCAGGGCCGCCAGGGGCAACAGCACGATCAGCGACAGGTAGAGCAGAGTGAAGCCCAGGGTCGGGCCAAAGCCTGGGATCACGCTGGAGGCGACCCGGGTCCGGCGCAGCAATGGCAGGGAGGCGGCGGTCATTGTCCCGCCCCTACTTCTTGACGATGATCTGGTCGAACACGCCGCCATCGGCGAAATGCTCGGCCTGAGCCTTGGTCCAGCCGCCGAAGACGTCGTCGATGGTGAACAGCTTGACCGGCGCGAAGGTTCCGGCGGTCTTCTTGACGAT
>JACQAD010000163.1 GCA_016195125.1 Magnetospirillum sp. | reverse complement strand
CGGCGCCGCCGCCACCCGCAACGAGGCCCTGGGCAAGAGCCGCCGCATCGCCATCCAGACCCCGTCGGTGCATGGCTCCATCTCCCTGATGGGGGCGCGCATCGACGACGTCACCCTGGTCAAGTATCGCGAGACCCCTTCCGGTGATTCTCCCGAGATCGACCTGCTGTCGCCTGCCGACGCGCCCGAGCCCTATTGGGCCGAGTTCGGCTGGGTCGCCACCGATCCGGCGATCAAGGTTCCCGGCCCCGAATCCGTGTGGTCGCCCCAGTCCAACAGCCCGCTGACCCCCACCACTCCCCTGGTTCTGACCTGGGACAATGGCGAGGGCCTGCGTTTCGTGCGCACCTACAGCGTCGATGAGAACTACATGTTCGACGTCGCCCAGCGGGTGGAGAATTACGGCGCCAAGGCCGCTTCGCTGCATCCTTACGCGCTGCTGGCCCGCACCGGCACCCCCAAGGTGGCCGACATGTACATCCTCCACGAAGGTCCGCTCGGCGTGTTCGACGGCACCTTGAAGGAGATGAAGTACAAGGATCTGACCAAGGAGGGCTCGGCCCGCTACCAGACCAAGGGCGGCTGGGCCGGGATCACCGACAAGTACTGGCTGACCGCCCTGGTGCCCCCGGCCAAGACCGAGATCACCGGCCGCTTCGTCCATCAGCGCCTGGGCAATGCCGACCGCTATCAGGTCGATTATCTGGCGCCGGCCCGCATCATCGAGCCGGGCAAGACCGAGGAAGCCGGCTTCCATCTGTTTACCGGCGCCAAGCAGGTCAGCCTGCTGGACGGCTATTCCGACAAGCTGGGCATCGACCGCTTCGACCTGGCCATCGATTTCGGCTGGTTCTACTTCCTGACCAAGCCGTTCTTCTATCTGCTGCAGATCCTGCACACCGCCCTGGGCAACATGGGTCTGGCCATTCTGGCCCTGACCGTGGTGCTCAAGCTGATCATGTTCCCGCTGGCCAACAAATCCTATGCGGCCATGGGCAAGATGAAGAAGCTGCAGCCGCAGATTCAGGCGCTGCAGGCCCGCTATGCCGACGACAAGATGCGTCTGCAGCAGGAGATGATGGCGCTTTATAAGACCGAGAAGGTCAACCCGGTGTCGGGTTGTCTGCCCATCATGGTGCAGATTCCGGTGTTCTTCGCCCTGTACAAGGTGCTGTTCGTCACCATCGAGATGCGGCATGCGCCGTTCTACGGCTGGATTCATGACCTGTCGGCCCAGGATTCCACCAACATCTTCACCCTGTTCGGGATGATCCCGTGGGATCCGCCCAGCATGATGCACCTGGGCGTCTGGCCGCTGATCATGGGCGTCACCATGTTCCTGCAGCAAAAGCTCAACCCGGCGCCGGCCGATCCGGTCCAGGCCAAGATGATGAGCTTCCTGCCGCTGATCTTCACGTTCCTGCTGGCCAACTTCGCCTCGGGACTGGTGATCTACTGGGCCTGGAGCAACTCGCTGTCGATCCTGCAGCAATGGGTCATCATGAAGAAGGCGGAGGCGAACTCCTGAACGGGACCGCCAATAGCGACGACGAAGAGCAGGCCGGCCTCATCGAGGCTGGCCGTCTTCTGTTCGCGCGCGAATGCACCTTCATGCTGGGCATTGCCGCCCTTGACCAATTGCCGCCCGCCGGCATGGTGGAAGTGGCCTTTGCCGGCCGCTCCAATGTGGGCAAATCCAGCCTGATCAACGCGCTGACCGGACGCAATTCCCTGGCGCGCACCTCCAACACGCCGGGCCGCACCCAGGAGATCAACTTCTTTGATCTGGGCGGACGGCTGGTGCTGGTGGACATGCCCGGCTACGGCTTCGCCCAGGCTCCCAAGGGGCTGGTGGAGAAGTGGACCCGGCTGGTCAACGGCTATCTCAAGGGTCGCTCGGTGCTGCGCCGGGCCGTGGTGCTGGTGGATTCCCGCCACGGCCTCAAGGACAGCGACCGCGACATGATGAAGATGCTCGATAAGGCCGCCGTGGTCTATCAGGTGGTGCTGACCAAGGCCGACAAGCTCAAGCCCGCCGAGCTGGAAGCCGTCGAGGCCCGCACCCTGGCCGAGATCAAGACCCATGTGGCCGCCCATCCCCATTTGATCGTCACCAGTTCGGAAAAGGGGACCGGGATCCCCGAGCTTCGCGCCGAACTGACCTCTCTCGCCTGAGGAGACTTCGCATATGAGCAGCAACACCGACGCCCTCGACATCCTGCAGGACCGGGTGGGCATGAATCCGGTGGTGGTGCATGGCGGCGGCCCGCAGATCGACGCCATGCTCAAGCGCCTGGACATCACCACGCCCCGCGTCGACGGATTGCGCTTCACCGACGAGGCTACCGTCGAGGTCGTCGAGATGATCCTGTCGGGCAAGATCAATAAGCAGATCGTTTCGGCCATCAACGAGGCCGGCGGCTTCGCCGTGGGTCTGTCGGGCAAGGACGGTCACCTGATCCGCGCCCGCAAGCTCCGCCGCACCGTCAAGGATCCCGAATCCAATATCGAAAAGGTGCTGGATCTGGGCTTCGTCGGCGAGCCCGCCGAGATCAATCCCCATATCCTCGACCAGTTCAAGATGTCCGATACCATTCCGGTGATCGCTCCGGTGGGTATGGGCGGGGCCGGCGAGACCTACAACATCAACGCCGACACCGCCGCAGGCGCCATCGCCGGGGCGACGGGGGCCAAGCGCCTGCTGATGCTGACCGACGTGGCCGGCGTTCTGGACAAGTCCGGCAACCTGATCCCCGAGATGACCGCCCATCAGGTCCACAAATACATCGCCGACGGCACCATCTCGGGCGGCATGATCCCCAAGGTGGAAACCTGCCTGGAGGCGGTGAAGCATGGCGTGGACGGCGCCGTCATCCTCGACGGCCGTGTCCCCCACGCCATCTTGCTGGAATTGTTCACCCCCCACGGTGTCGGCACCCTGATCAAGGCCGGCTGAGGGCCAGGAGCACGAAGGCGCCAGGCCGCCGATTCTAGGCGCTTCCCAGCAGCACGAATTTCAGCACGAAGGCCCCGGCCAGCATCCAGGCGCCGGGGCCGACCTCGCGCCCGCGTCCCGCCAGGGATTTGATGGCCACGAAGGAAATGAAGCCGAAACTGATGCCGTGCGCGATGGAAAAGGTCAGCGGCATGGCCAGGGCGGTCACCACCGCCGGAACCATCTCGGTGAGGTCGTCCCAGGCGATATCGGCCAGGGAGCGGGCCATCAGGCAGGCCACGAACAGCAGGGCCGGGGCGGTGGCGTAGGCGGGTATGCTGGCTGCCAGTGGCGCCAGGAACAGCGCCGCCAGGAACAGCGATCCGGTGACCAATGCGGTCAGCCCGGTCCGGCCGCCGGCATTGATGCCCGCCGCGCTCTCGATATAGCTGGTGGTGGTCGAGGTGCCCAGCAGGCCGCCGGACATGGCCGCCAGGGAATCGGCGATCAGCGCCCGGCCCAGGCGAGGGAGCCGGCCCTGCCCGTCCAGCATGCCGGCGCGATGGGCCAGCCCGATCAGGGTGCCGGCATTGTCGAACAAATCCACGAACAGCAGGGCGAAGACGATGGTCACCAGCCCCAGGTTCAGGGCTCCGGCCACATCCATCTTGAGGAAGGTCGGCGCCAGCGACGGCGGCAGGGCGGCGAAACCGCCGAACGGCGTGACGCCCAAGGCCATGCCGGCGCCGGCGGTTCCCAGAATGCCGATCATGATGGCACCGGGGATCTTGCGGGATTCCAGGGCGACCATCACCATGAAACCGGCGGCGGCCAGCAGGGGCTCGGGCCGTCCCAATTGGCCGAGGGTCACCAGGGTGGCCCGATGGCCCTCGATCAATCCGGCGTTCTCGAAGGCGATGATCCCCAAAAACAGCCCAATTCCCGCCGAGATGGCCAGTTTCAACGATTGCGGCACGGCGTTGATGATGGCCTCGCGCACCTTGGTCAGCGCCAGGATCAGGAACAGCACGCCGGAAACGAAGACCGCGCCCAGGGCCACCGGCCATGGGATTCCCATGCCGATCACCACCCCATAGGTGAAATAGGCGTTGAGGCCCATGCCCGGAGCCAGGGCGATGGGATAATTGGCGATCAGCCCCATGGCCATGCTGCCCAGGGCGGCGGCCAGGCAGGTGGCGACGAACACCGCGCCTTTATCCATGCCGGTTTCGGCCAGCATGGCGGGATTGACGAAGACGATATAGGCCATGGTCAGGAAAGTGGTGGCCCCGGCCAGACACTCGGTGCCCGTGTTGCTGTGGTTCTGGCTGAGCTTGAACAGGCGCTCGATCATGGTCTCGTCTCCCCCTGAGGAGGGGAGAGTTTTCCGCATTCGGGCGTCAACGTAAAGCTGATGCCCTCCAGTGGACTTAAGGCAAGCCTTGACCGACATCATTGAGGCGGTCGGGCGGCGGCGGATAAATTGCGCCCGCCATAATATTTGGAGACATCATTACCGATGCCGCGCCGCTACTTTCACCGTCATCAGAACCGGCAGTGCCTGACCTGTTGGGCCAAAGCCGGACTCGGAGTGGTCGTGGCCCTCGGGATCACCGCGATCCTCGATCAGTTTGGCGGCGCCCCCTTGCTGGCGGCCCCGCTGGGGGC
>JACQAD010000216.1 GCA_016195125.1 Magnetospirillum sp. | reverse complement strand
ATCCTGGGCCAAAGCCAGCCCCGCGTCTCCCGGCATCTCAAGCTGATGTGCGAAGCCGGGCTGCTGGACCGCTTTCCCGAGGGCGCCTGGGTGTTCTACCGCCTCGCCGCCAAGGGCCAGGGCGCGGCGCTGGCCCGTCATCTGCTTGATCTGCTGCCCGCCGGGGACCAGATCCTGGTCCTCGATCAGCAGCGTCTGGCCGCGATCCGCTCCGGCCGGGCCGAGAAGGCCCAGGCCTATTTCCGCGACAACGCCTCGCGCTGGGACGAGATCGGCTCGCTGCAGGTGGATGAGGCCGAGGTGGAGAAGACCTTGCAGGCCGCCTTCGCCGGACGCCGCATCCGCGATCTGGTGGATATGGGCACCGGCACCGGACGGGTGCTGGAGGTGCTGGGGCCCCATGTGGACCGCGCCGTCGGCATCGATCTGTCGCGCGAGATGCTGGCCGTGGCCCGCGCCAATCTCGAGCGCGCCGGCCTGAACAACTGCATGGTGCGCCAGGGCGACATCGCCCAATTGCCGCTGCCCGCCGCCACCGCCGACGCGGTGACCATTCATCAGGTGCTGCACTACGCCACCGAGCCCGGAATGCTGGTGGCCGAGGCGGCCCGGGTGCTGGAACCGGGCGGGCGGCTGGCCATCGTCGACTTCGCCCCCCACGACCAGGAAATCCTGCGTGACCAGCACGCCCACCGCCGCCTCGGCTTCACCGATTCCGAGGTGGAGAATTGGCTGCGCGCCGCCGGGCTGGAACCCGGCCCCATTTCCCGTTTGCCTGGCAAACCCCTGACCGTGGTGGTATGGACCGCCCGAAAGTCGCAATCATGATCAAAGAGAACAGGAGCGAAAGCGTGAGCCTGCCCCCGCCCGAACTGCCGATCGCCGCCGCCACCCGTCGGCCGGTGAGCGTCTCGTTCGAGTTCTTTCCTCCCAAGACCGAGAAGATGCAGCAATCCCTGTGGGAGTGCATCCAGCGTCTGGCCCCTCTGTCGCCTCAATTCGTCTCGGTGACTTATGGCGCCGGGGGGACCACTCGGGAGCGGACCCACGAGACCGTGGTGCGCATCGCCCGCGAGACCGATCTCAAGCCCGCCGCCCATCTGACTTGCGTCGGCCATTCCCAGGGCGAGGTCGACGACATCGCCCGGCGCTATTGGGACGAGGGCATCCGCCATATCGTCGCCCTGCGCGGCGACATGCCCGACGGCCAGCCCTATGTGGCCCATCCCCAGGGCTATGCCTATGCCGCCGATCTGGTCGAGGGCTTGAAGCGCATCGCCGATTTCGAGATTTCCGTGGCCGCCTATCCCGAGAAGCATCCCGACGCGCCCTCGGCCCAGTTCGACCTGGACAACCTCAAGCGCAAGATCGACGCCGGCGCGACCCGGGCCATCAGCCAGTACTTCTTCGACCCGGCGGTGTTTCTGTCCTTCCAGGAGCGTTGCGCCAAGGCCGGCATCTCCGTGCCGGTGTTGCCCGGCATCCTGCCGGTGACCAATTTCGCCCAGGTACAGAAATTCTCGGCGGCCTGCGGGGCCAGTGTGCCGCAATGGATGGCCGATCTGTTCGAGGGCCTGGACGACGACCCCGAGACCCGCCGCCTGGTGGCCGCCACCATGGCCGCCGAGCAATGTCGGATTCTGGCCGCCAACGGGGTGGAGCAATTCCACTTCTACACCCTGAACCGCGCCGACCTCGCTTTCGCCATCAGCCATATTCTGGGTGTGCGGCCGAAGGGATAAGGACATTTCCCCCTCCCTCGCCCGCCTGCGGGAGAGGGAGGGCTGGGGAGGGCCTGGGCCAGGATGGTGACGTGGAAGACCAAGTCGGTGATCGCCAGGGCGCGCGCACTCAGATCAGAGCGCGCCACGGAAGTGGAGAAAGTGCTGTGGCGCCACCTTCGCCGACGCTGGCCGGCAGGCGCCAAGTTCAGGCGCCAGCACCCGCACGGGCCGTTCATCCTTGATTTTGTCTGCCTGGAAGCCCGGCTGGCGATTGAATTGGACGGCGGCCAGCATGCCGACGAAGAGCAGGCCGGTTATGATGAGCGGCGGACAAGATATTTGAAGAACGAGGGATTTACCGTTCTTCGTTTCTGGAACAACGATGTGACTGGAAATTTGATCGGGGTGTTGGAAGTCATTTTGGCAACTCTGACATCCAGGCCCTCACCCTCCGGCCCTTCGGGCCTCCTCCCTCTCCCGCAAGCGGGCGAGGGAATCACGACAGATACGGAAGACGATAGATGACCAATATTCTCGACCATCTCTCCCAGCGGGTTCTTCTGTGCGACGGCGGTACCGGCGCCCTGGTCCAGGCCATGAACCTGTCCGTGGACAAGGATTTCATGGGGCTGGAGAATTGCACCGAGATCCTGGTCAAGTCGCGGCCCGACGTGATCCGTGGCATTCATGCCCGCTATTTCGAGGCCGGCGCCGACATGGTCGAGGCCGACACTTTCGGCGCCTCGCCCATCACCCTGGCTGAATTCGGCATCGCCGACCAGGCCTTCGAGCTCAACAAGATGGCCATCGAGCTGGCCTGGGAAGCCGCCGAACAGTTCAAGGGCGATGGCCGCGACCGCTTTGTCCTGGCCGCCATCGGGCCGGGCACCAAGCTGCCCTCGCTCGGCCATATCGGCTATGACGAGCTGGAGGCCGCCTATGTGGTCCAGGCCGCGGGCCAGATCGCCGGCGGCGCCTCGGCCTTTCTGGTGGAGACCTGCCAGGATCCGCTGCAGATCAAGGCCGCCGTCAACGGCTGCAAGATCGCCAATGCCAAGGCCGGCACCAATGTTCCGGTATTCGTGCAGGTGACGGTGGAGACCACCGGCACCCTGCTGGTGGGCGCCGATATCGCCGCCGCCGCCACCGTGGTCCAGTCCCTGGACGTGCCGCTGATGGGCCTGAACTGCGCCGCCGGTCCCCAGGAGATGGGCGAGCATTTCAAGTGGCTGATCGACAACTGGACCGGCTTCGTCTCCATCCAGCCCAATGCCGGCCTGCCCGAACTGGTGGATGGCCAGACCCGCTATCCCCTGCTGCCCGACGAGTTGGCCATCTGGCACGAGCGCTTCGTGGCCGCCGGCGCCAATCTGCTGGGCGGCTGCTGCGGCACCACGCCGCCCCACATTGCCGCCACCAATGAGATGCTGAAGCGCCTCGGCAACGGCCATCGCCCCAGCCCGGTCAAGCGCTCGGTCCATTGGGTGCCGTCGGTGGCCTCGCTCTATACCCAGGTGCCGCTGAAGCAGGAGAACGCCTTCCTGTCCATCGGCGAACGCTGCAACGCCAACGGCTCCAAGAAGTTCCGCGACCTTCAGGATGCCGAGGATTGGGACGGCATCACCGCCATCGCCCGCGATCAGGTCAAGGAGGGCAGCCACACCCTCGACGTCTGCACCGCCTTCGTCGGCCGCAACGAGGTCAGCGACATGACCGAGGTGGTCAGCCGCCTGCGCGGCGCCGTCACCACGCCGCTGGTGATCGATTCCACCGAATTGCCGGTGCTGGAAGCTGGTCTCAAGCTCTATGGCGGCAAGGCCATTCTCAATTCCATCAATTTCGAGAACGGGGAACAGGACGCCGCCGACCGCCTCAAGCTGGCCCGCAAGTTCGGCGCCGCCGTGGTGGCGCTCACCATCGACGAGGACGGCATGGCCAAGGACGCGGCCGCCAAGCTGCGCATCGCCAGGCGCCTGTACGATTTCGCCGTCAACACCCACGGCCTCGCCCCCAGCGATCTTTTGTTCGATCCGCTGACCTTCACCATCTGCACCGGCAACGAGGATGACCGCAAGCTGGCGGTCGAGACCCTGGACGCCATCGAGATGATCGTCAGGGAAATGCCCGAATGCGGCATCGTGCTGGGTCTGTCCAACGTCTCCTTCGGTCTCAAGCCGGCGGCGCGTCAGGTGCTGAACTCGGTGTTCATCGACCACGCCATCAAGCGCGGCATGACCGGGGCCATCGTTCATGTCTCCAAGATCCTGCCGCTGCACACCCTGCCCGCCGACGAGGTCCAGGCCGCCGAGGATCTGATCTATGACCGCGACCCTCAGGCCCTGTCGCGCTATATCGCCCTGTTCGGCGACCGCAAGGTCTCCGAGGTCAAGAAGGAGCGTCCCGCCAAGGCCGAGGATCGCCTCAGGCAGCGCATCATCGACGGCGACCGCACCGGGTTGGAAGATGATCTGGCCGAGGCCATGAAAGACGGCTGGAAGCCGCTCGACATCATCAACACCCTGCTGCTGGACGGCATGAAGGTGGTGGGCGAGCTGTTCGGCTCGGGCAAGATGCAGCTTCCCTTCGTGCTGCAATCGGCCGAGACCATGAAGGCCTCGGTGTCCTGGCTCGAGCCTCACATGGAAAAGTCGGACGGTCAGGCCAAGGCCACCATGGTTCTGGCCACGGTCAAGGGCGACGTCCACGACATCGGCAAGAATCTGGTGGACATCATCCTGACCAATAACGGCTACAAGGTGGTCAATATCGGCATCAAGCAGCCGGTAGCCGAGATCATCAAGGCCGCCAAGGAGCACAAGGCCGACGCGGTGGGCATGTCCGGCCTGCTGGTCAAATCCACGGTGATCATGCGCGAAAACCTCGAAGCCATGACCGAAGCCGGCCTCGATGTTCCGGTGCTGCTGGGTGGTGCCGCCCTGACGCGCAAATATGTGGAGGAGGATTGCCGCAAGGCCTATGGCGGCGGTCAGGTGGCCTATGCGCGCGACGCCTTCGACGGCCTCGACCTCATGGCCAAGGTGGCCGACGGCAGCTTTGCCGCCCATGTGGAGGCCAAGGCCGCCAATCCCCATCGCCCCGGCAGCCCGTCGCGCACTCTGGGCGAGGCGGCCCAGCCGGCGACGCGGCCGGTGGATTGGGACGAGATCAATCTGCGCCGCGCCGAGCTGCACAAGGACGTGCCCGCTCCGGTGCCGCCGTTCTGGGGCGCCAGGATCATCGAATCGGCGCCGCTGCAGAACCTGATCCCCTTCCTCAACGAGACCATGCTCTACCAGTTCCACTGGGGCTATCGGAAGCAGGGCAAGTCCATCGAGGAGTTCAAGGTCTGGGCGCATAAGGAATTGCGGCCCATCGCCATGGACATGCTCAAGCGCTGCGCCAAGGAAGCGATCCTCAGGCCCCAGGCCGCCTACGGCTATTGGAAGGCGGCCAGCGACGGCGATGCCGTGGTGCTGTTCGAAGAAGACGGCAAGACCGAGGCCGCCCGCTTCCCCTTCCCCCGTCAGGCCAAGGATGGCGGCCTGTGCATCGCCGATTTCTTCCGCCCCATCTCCGATCCGGTGCGCGACGTCATCGGTCTGCAGGTGGTGACCATGGGCAAGCACGCCACCGAAGTGGCCCAGGATTGGTTCAAGGCCGACAAGTACCAGGACTACCTCTATCTGCACGGTCTGTCGGTGGAGATGGCCGAGGCCATGGCCGAATACGTCCACAAGCGCATCCGCTCGGAACTGGGCTTTGCTGCCGCCGACGCCGCCGATATGGACAAACTGCTGAAGCAGAATTACCAGGGGTCGCGCTTCTCCTTCGGCTATCCCGCCTGCCCACGGGTCGAGGATCAGTCGGCCCTGCTGGCCCTGCTGGGGGCGGATCGCATCGGCGTGACGTTGTCCGAGGAATTCCAGCTCGAACCCGAGCAATCCACCTCGGCCATCGTCACCGTCCATCCCCAGGCCAAGTATTTCAGTGTGTGATGCTCATGGGGAGGTGAAGGGAAATCCTTTGACCTCCCCGTTCCTTCACGTTGAGATGCCCCGGTCCCTTACCTGAAGGAGCCGGTCATGGCGTTGTCTTCACTCTTGCGTGGCGCGTTGTTGGGCGCCGTTCTGGTCTTTTCCGCTGCGGCGCCCGCCCTGGCCGACCCCCCGGCCCAGCGCGCCGAGCAGGTGGGCGGCTGGCACCGCTTCAAGCTGGGCGACTTCGAGGTCACGGCCCTGTATGACGGCTATATCGATATCGACCGCAAGGTGCTGCTGAACATCGACGGCAAGACGGTGGAAGCCCTGCTGTCGCGCATGTTCGTGGATTACGGCAAGGGTATGCAGACGGCGGTCAACGCCTATCTGGTCCATACGGGCTCGCGCCTTATTCTGGTGGATGCCGGCACCGCCAAGGCCTTCGGGCCGACGCTGGGCTATATCCTGGAGAACATCAAGGCGGCGGGCTATGACCCCGCCCAGGTGGATACGGTGCTGTTGACCCACCTGCATCCCGACCATGCCTATGGTCTGCTGACCCCCGACGGCGGCGTCGCCTTCCCCAACGCCCAGGTGTGGGCCGACAAGGACGAGGCCGCCCATTGGCTGGACGAGGCGGTGGCCGCCAAGGCCCCTCAGGGAATGCAAGGATTCTACAAGATGGCCCGTGACGCCGTGGCGCCCTATAAGGCGGCGGGGCGCTTCAAGACCTTCACCGGCCAGGCCGATCTGCCCGCCGGCATCGCGGCGGTGGCCACCCACGGCCATACGCCCGGGCACACCTCGTATCTGTTCACCTCAAAGGGGCAAAGCCTGATGGTGCTGGGCGATCTGGTCCACAGTCATGCCACTCAGTTCGCCCATCCCGAAATCGCCTTCGAGTACGACAGCGACAAGGCCGAGGCGGTCAAGACCCGCCGCAAGGTGTTCAGGGATGCGGCCCGTCAACGCCTGTGGGTGGCCGGCGCCCATCTGCCCTTCCCCGGCATCGGCCATATCCGTGCCGAGGGCAAGGCGTTCGCCTGGGTTCCCCTGGAATACAGCCCCATCCGCACGGATCGTTGAACCCCGGCGGGAGGGTTTGGCGCTTCTTGCCACCCTCCCTCCATTTCCCGTTGACCCGCCTCCCACCTTCGCTATGATCCCGCCACCATTCTTGCGGTGCCCCAGTGGCGGAATGGTAGACGCGGCAGACTCAAAATCTGTTGCCGGCAACGGCGTGCTGGTTCGAGTCCGGCCTGGGGCACCATTTTCTTTTCATGGCATCGGCTCAAGGAGCGGGGGCGGCGCGCGCCCCGAATGCCACCGCCAAATTGTCATCCCTCACCACAGCATGCGGGCCGAGGCGACGATCATGCCGGCGGAATAGCCCGGACTGCCTTCGCCCGGCACCACCACCGTCGCGGTGGACGCGTTGGCGGTGGAGGCGGCCGCCTGGGTGTTGAGGTAATCCCGGCTGCTATAGTGCTCCCACAGGCCGGAAAGGCCGAGGAACAGGCCGTCGCTGACCTGATATTCGCCGGCGAGCTTGAGTGAATTGAGCAGCGAGCGCGATTCCGGCAGGCTGGTGGCGGTATTGGCCGCCGAGGCGGTGCCGGTGCCCCGCCACAGGCTGCCTTCCTCGAAGCTGGTGCTGCCGTAGGTCAGCACGTTGTCGAGGGTGAGCTTCAGGGAATCGTTGATCTTCCATTCCACTCCGCCACCCAGCACATGGGTGCCATCGGTGTTGCGCAGCGTCCAGTTGGTGCCGGTGGCGCTGGCGTTGAGCCGCATGCCGGTGAAGTTTTCCAGGTAGGTGTAGAACAGGTGGGCGGTCATCCCAGGCCCGGTGGGAAACGACGCATCGCCGCCCAGCGACAGGATGTGGTTGTTGGTGATGCCGTAATAGGTGTCGGGGAAGCGATCCTCGATCCAGCGGGCCGTCGTGCCCACCACACTGCCGTTATCGAAAACGGTGTTGAGATTGGCCTTGATCTCGTCGCGGTCGCGGGCGGCGTAGGAGAAGATCCTCAGATCGGATTCGGCGGTGACGGTGCGGCCCATCTCGTTCCAGCCGCGATTGCCGAGAAAGACCGTGGCCTGACGGATCGAGCGGGCATAGCCCAACGTCCCAGACACTCCCTCGGCCAGGGTCGATTGCAGCCGGGCGCCCATGGTGCTTTCCTCGTTGCGGTTGGTGACCGAATCGCTGCGCAGGCTGTTGCGGTAGGCGTAATCGGCGATCAGCCGGGTCGAGCGGGAGAGGCGATAGCCCGCCTCCAGCTCGCCCTTCTGATTGAAGAAGGAATAGGCCGGGTTGACGTGAATGCCGGTATTGCCGTTGAACGCCGCGGTGCCGTCGGCGCGGTAGGGGGGCTTTTGCCAGTAGGACGCGCTCATGTTGTCGCGGTCGTCGGCGGTATAGGCGGCGCGGACATTGATGTCCTGCAATGGCCGGGCGGTCAGCACCACATTGCCGTAAAGGGTCGAGATCATGCCGTCGTAATGGCTCTCGCCCAGGCGGGGGGCCTGTTCGTAATGCCGTGCGGTGAAGGCCTCGTTCTGCAATTGCAGGCCGTAGCTGAGATTGGTGGCGATGCGGGTGGTGTCGGTGAGGTTGACGCCGAACTGCGCCTTGAGCCGATGCTCGGCATTGCTGGGGGGCAAGGAATAGCGGGTGCCGTCATAGCCGGCATGGGTGGTTCCGATGAAGGGGCTGCTGGTGACGTATTCGGCGACGTTGTTGGTGAAATTGGAGAAGATGTAGCTGATCTGGGCCTGGAGCGGCCGGGTGGTATAGGCGGCCGTCAGGGCGAAGCGATCGGTGTCGTAATTCACCGGTTCCAGGATGGACGCGAAATTGTTGTTGGACAGGAACATCACCGAATTGGCCTTGGCGCCGTGCTTGTGCTCGTGGTCCAGCCTGGTGGTGAATTTCCAATCGTCGAGGCCGGTATAGGCGAAGCTCCCCCCGGCCCGGTCGCGCCGTGTGCCCACCTCCACGGCGGACAGGTACTGGCTGACGCGGGCCACTCCGGCGGCATTGGTCGAGGTGGCGTTGATGGAGGCGGGGGTAAGGCCGTTCACCAACTGTCCCGAAGCGTTGAACAAGGTGTGATAATTGTCGGCCTGGCGAAAGACGATGCCGTCGTAATGGAGGCGCAGATCCCAGCGCCCCTGCTCGCCCAGCCGCAGCGCGGCGGACGCGTCGGGGGGCAGGGCGCTGGAACGGAAATCCACGTTGTCGCCGTCGGCCTGAAGATAGAAGGTGCCGCCGCCCTCGGCGGTATCGCGCTGTTGCAGGTGGAACCAGCCGCCGCCCGACAGCCCGCTCTCGGGGGTGCCGCCAAAGCGGTTGAAGGCCGCCCCGCCGCCGAACTGGGCCCCGAGGCTTACCCCGGCCTCGTTCATGGGAACCGGCCGCTTGGCCGGCGAGAGGGCGGGGGTCTCGTCGATGTCGAATTCGTCGGCCCGGGCGGCCATCGCCAAGATACAGAAGACCGCCAGGGTTCCACTCCGCAGGATTCTCACAAACATGGTCAGCCCCCTAATGCGCAAATGCGCCGCAATCGCAAATAATTCACCTGAAGAAGGCCCCGGCCATCGCCGGAGCCTTCGCCGGGATCAGTGAGTCAGCATGCCCCCGGACGGCGCGTTGGAGCCGTGGACCTTGGAGTGGCAGTTGGAGCACCCTCGGGCCAGCAGCATGTTGTAGGTGCCGCCGCCGCCATTGCCGGGCAGCTGCAACCCGCCCGAGACCATGGCATCGTGATTGGTGCGGCTGGTCTGGTGGCAGGTCATGCAGATGAACGGCTGGCGTTGCTTCAACAGGCTGGTTTGCGGCGAGCCGTGGGAT
>JACQAD010000193.1 GCA_016195125.1 Magnetospirillum sp. | reverse complement strand
GCCGCCGCGCCGCCCGCGATAATTGCTGGGAGCAGATCGACGGCGTCGATGTGGAATATCTGATGTCGCGCTACGGCTCGCCGCTGTTCATCGCCTCGGAACGCCGCCTGCGCGACAATGTCCGGCGGGTGCGCGGCGCCTTCGAGCGCCATTACCATCCCGTAATCCACGGCTGGTCCTATAAGACCAATTACACCAGTGCCATCTGCCGCATCCTGCATCAGGAAGGGTCATGGGCCGAGGTGGTGTCGGCCTTCGAATACGAAAAGGCCCGGTCGTTGGGCGTGCCCGGCAACCGCATCATCTTCAACGGTCCCAACAAGCCCCGCGCCATCCTGGAACGCGCCATCGCCGAGGGGGCGCGCCTGCATCTGGACCATCTCGACGAGTTGGAACTGATCGAGCGGATCGCCCGCGACCAGGGCGTGGTGGTGCCGGTGACCATCCGGCTGAACTTCAACACCGGCTATACCGATCCCTGGAGCCGCTTCGGCTTCAACCTGGAATCGGGCCAGGCCCATAGCGCCGCCACCCGGATCAAGCGCTCCTCGCATCTGAAGTTGACCGGCCTTCACAGTCATATCGGCACATTCATTCTCGAGACCCGCGCCTATGCCGAACAGGTCCGGCTGATGTGCAATTTCATGAAGGCCATCGAGGCCGATGGCGAGTGCATCATCGACGCCATCGATATCGGCGGCGGCCTGCCGTCGCGTAACGCACTCCAGGGCATATACCTTCCCCCCGAGCAGGCGGTGCCCGCGGTGGAGGAATACGGCGCCGCCGTGTGTTCGGCGCTGGAGGAATGCCTGGCCGACCGCGTCGGCCCCCGTCCAACCCTGTTCATCGAAAGCGGCCGGGCCGTGGTCGATGACGCCGTCTGGCTGGCCACGACAGTGGTGGGCACCAAACGCCTGCCCGACGGACGGGCGGCGGCGGTGCTCGACGCCGGCATCAATTCCATGCTGACCGCTTTGTGGTATCACCATCCGGTCAAGCTGACCAAGCCCAAGGCCGGCGATCCCGCCGACACGGTGCTTTACGGCCCCATGTGCATGAATATCGACGTCATGCGCCATGCCGTGCAATTGCCGCCCCTGACGGCGGGTGATTGCCTGGTGTTCAACCCGGTGGGCGCCTACAACAACACCCAGTGGTTGCAATTCATCGAGTATCGCCCGGCCGTGATCCTGGTGCATCAAGACGGCGAGCATTCGGTGATCCGCGAGGCGGAAAAGCTCGAGGACATGAACCGCCACGACCGTCTGCCGGCTCATCTGCTGGATCCGGGAGACCTGTCGTGACCGCGCCGGCCTTTGTGCTGAGGGCGCCGCGCGCCGACGACGTGCTGGCCTATTGCGGGTTCCTGGCCGATCCCGACGTTCATGTCTGGCTGGAGGATCGCTGCCAGCGTCCGCTCTCCCTGCCGGAGGTCCAGGCCTTCGTCCTTGGCCCCGCCTGGTGCCGTTGGGCCATAGAATGCGACGGTGCCTTCGTCGGCCTGACCGGGCTGGAGGATTACGACGCCACCCGCGCCACCGCCCGCTTCTTCATCGTCATTGGCGACCGTACCCGCTGGAATCTGGGCCTTGGCGAGGCGGTGATCCGCCGGGTGCTCGAGCACGGCTTCAACGGATTGGGCCTGCGCAAGATCGTGTCGGACTTCATGGCGCCCAATCACGGCTCGCGCCTCATACACCAGCGGGCCGGATTTCTGGTCGAGGGCTGCGCCCGCCAGGATAGCTGGCGTCAGGGCCAATGGGTCGACCGCATCTACGTGGCCATGTTCAAGGACCAGTTCGACGCCGGAGGGGCGTCGTGACCATCCCGCGCGGGACCAATCCCGAGCGACATCCCCAGCCCGATGCCGGCCCCCCGGTCTCGGCGCGAAAGCCAGTGTTCCAGTTTCTGCATGACCTGGTTTACGGCTACGGCTCGTTCATGTTCTTCACCCGGCCCTCGGCCAACCTGTTGCTGGTGGCCTGCACCATGATGCGGCCCTGGGTGGGTCTGGTGGGGATGATCGGCGGCATCTCGACCTTGCTGTTCCGCCGCTGGCTGGGATTGTCCCTGGTGGCCGCCGGCGGCCTGGAAGTGGTCAACGGCATTCTCGCCGGACTGCTGGTGGGCTATTTCTTCGCTCCCGATTGGCGGGGCGTGCTGCTGGGCGTGTGCGCCGGGCCGTTCGCGGTGCTGGTCTCGGCCTGGATGGGGGACGCCTTGCGTCGCCACAATCTGCCGCTGCTGTCGGGCTCCTTCGTCATCGTCGGAGCCTTGCTGCTGGCGGCCGGACGGGCCATGGCGCTTCCCTTCGCGCCACCGCCGCCGGTGGTTACCCTGGAATGGATACCGGCCCCCCTCAACGAGTTCCTGCGCGCCCTGGGCGGTATCTATCTGACCCGCACCGCCGAGGGCGGCATCTTTGTCCTGGCCGCCCTGGCGCTGTCATCGCGAACCCTGGTTCTGCTGGCGGTCATCGCCGAGATCATCGCCCAGATCATTCTGGGGGCCATGGGAATTCCCGTGTCCGGCCTGGCCGGCTCTTCCGCCGCCAGCGCCGCCATCATGGCGGCGATCATGACCGGCGGATTGTTCACCACGCCGGGGCCACGGGCCGCCGCGATCGCCGCCTTTTCCGCGGCCTGTGCCTCGGTAATGGCGCTGTCGCTTTATAACGCCCTCTACTTCATGGCGCTGCCGCCGCTGTCCCTGCCCTATCTGGTCGTCACCTGGCTGGTGATGCTGACCTTGCGGCCCGAGCGCGGCGCCGCCTGGGCCCGCTATTGGACGGCGCCATCCCTGCCCGAGCGCAGCCTGGAGCGGGCCCAGCAATCCGAGGCAAGGGGATTGTCGCCGCACAGCATCGGCCTGCGGGCGCCGTTCTTCGGGCGTTGGGACGTGTATCAGGGTTTTGACGGCCCCCATACCCATCAGGGGGCCTGGCGTCATGCCCTGGACTTCTTCCGCCTCGTCAAGGGCCAGGCCTATCGCGGTGACGGCGGTCAGGTAAGCGATTTCTACTGTTTCGGCCAAATCGTACGGTCGCCGGCCTGGGGACAGGTGGCGGCGGCCCGCTCGGACTTGCCCGACAATGCGCCGGGTGAGGTGGATGCGGTCAATTGCTGGGGCAATTACGTCCTGATCGCCATCGGCAATGATCTGTACGTCCTGATCGCCCATCTGCGCCAGGGCAGCCTTGCGGTCAGCGTGGGCGATCACCTCAGCCCCGGCCAGCCCATCGGCCAATGCGGCAATTCCGGGCGCTCGCCCCAGCCCCATATTCACATGCATGTCCAGGTCGGCATGGCCCTGGGCCAGCCCACCAGGCCTTTCCATCTCAGCGGAATCTGCATCGACCGCCGGTTCGTGCTGGACGGCCTGCCCGCCGAGGGCGAGCGGGTCGCCGTCCCCCATGTGAGCGAGGCCCTGAAGCGCAGCCTGCATTACCAGATCGGCCGCCGCCTGACCTATGCCGGTGGGGATCGGGAAATGCTGATCGAGGTTGATCTTGGCCCCACCAACACGTTTTCCCTGGTGGCCGCCAGCGGCGCCCGCGTCCTGCTGAGCGAGGCCGACAATCTGATCGCGCTGTTCGAGCGCTTCGGCGAACGTGACCCGCTGTTCGACGCCTTCGTCCTGGCGGCGGGACTGACCCCGCTGATCGACATCGAGGCCGAGTGGACGGACGCCCCGCCGGCCCGCCTGCTGCCCTTGCCCCGCAAGCTCAGGGCGTTGCGCTGGATGCTACCCGGATTGGTCAGGGCGGATTCTCGCTATCGCCGTGACTGGGATGCGGTGGCGCAAGCCTGGCGGCAGACGGGAACCCATCGCCTGGCCCTGATGGGACGCCCCCTGTGGTCCTGCCGGACCCTGGCCACCATCACCGAGGGCGGCGGCATCGTCGATTTCTCCCTCGAGGCCGGCGCCAGCAGTTTGGAGGCCAATCTGATCCGCGTCGGCTTCAAGAGCGATACCGGCGTCGAGGGATGGGACCAGCCCATCGCCCGGGCATCCTAGGCCGGCGCGCATGTGTGGAATAGCCGCCGCCATCGGGGTCGAGGATGCCCGGATATTCGCCGGCCTGTTCTCTCCCCTCGGTCATCGCGGCCCCGACGAAAGCGGAATTCGCCAGCACGGTAACATCCGCATCGGCATGCACCGCCTGGCCATCGTCGGGCCCATGGGCGATGATCTGCCGTTGATCGGCGCCGACGGCCGGATTCTGGCCTTCAACGGCGAAATCTACAATCATCTCCCGTTGCGGGCCGAGTTTCCCGACTACCCCTTTCGCGGTCACTCCGACGCCGAAATCCTGTTCCCGCTTTTGGCCCGCCACGGTCTGGCCGGGCTGAACCGCCTGCGCGGCATGTTCGCCTTCGTGATTGTGGACATGGAGAGCGGTTCCTTCCTGGCGGCGCGTGATCCCTTCGGCATCAAGCCCCTGTATTATGCCGAGACCGGCGGCGGCGTGGCCTTCGCCTCGGAACTGAAATCCTTCGATGGCCTGGCGGAGGCGCCCCGCTTCCTGCCGCCGGGCCATGCTCTCGACCGGCAAGGCCTCGCCCGCTGGTACAAGGTTCCAGGGCGGGTCTGGCGGCCCCGGCCCAAACCCTTGCGCCTTTTGCTCGAGCAGGCGGTGAAATCCCATCTGCCCCCCCAAGGCTCGTGCGGAGTGTTTCTCAGCGGCGGCCTGGACAGTTCCCTGGTGGCGGCATTGGCATCCCGCATCCGGCCCGACATCGTCGCCTATTCGGTGGTCCTGCCGAATTCCCCCGATGAGGAACCGGCAGCCCTGGTGGCGGCCCATCTGGGCATCCGCCATAAGGTTCTGCATGCCACCGAGGACACTATCCGTGCCGCTCTGCCCGAGGTGATCGCCGCCCTGGAGAGCTTCAATCCCACCATGGTGCGCAATGCCCTGCCTTTGTACCTGCTGTCCCGGATGGCCGCTCGCGATTGCAAGGTGGTGCTGGGCGGCGACGGTGCCGACGAGTTGTTTGCCGGCTACGAATACCTGGAGCGCCTGCCGCGCCGGTTCTGGCCCCAGGCCATGGAATACGGCTTCAGCAACCTGCACCGCACCGAGCTTCAGCGCGTCGATCGCATGACCATGGCCCATGGCCTGGAATTGCGGGTTCCGTTCCTGGACCGGGACGTGGCCGAGGCGGCCCTGGACTTGCCCCTGTCGCGCAAGATCGGCCGCCGGAACGGTATCCTCATGCCCAAGCTGGCCCTGCGCGAGGCGGCCGAGGGGCTGCTGCCCGCCTCCATCCAATGGCGGCGCAAGCTGCCCCTTGCCGACGGCAGCGGCTGTTCCGGGCTTGACCTCGGGATTGGGCCGAGCCTTACCCCGCCTCCCGATTGGGACTTGGCCGACGATGATTCACGCGGTTTCTTCCCTATGTGGCGGCAGCGTTTTCCCCATGCCAGTCCCAAACACGCCATCTGGCGGGATTGCGGCCGATATCACGATTTCAAGGAAGTCCATGGACGCCCGCTCCTCGAACTCTTTCGCCGATAGCCAGCTGCACCTGCTGCTGCGGGCCATCCTGGCTGGCATGGGCGAGCTTGCCCTCTTGCGCCATTGGCGGGCGGGATTGGTGATCGCAGCCTGTTTCGTGCCGTTTTCGGCGCGGGCCAGTGCCCTGGCGCTGGCCGGTGCCGCCGCCTCCACCGGCTGGGCCTTCTGGCGCCAGCGTGACGTCCGGCTGCTGACCTCCGGCTGGTACGGCGTCAACGGCGCCCTCTGCGGTTTTTTGGTGGAATGGCACTTTGCCCATCCGGCGGGCGCCGTGCTGCTGACCCTGTTCGTGGCGGTGATGGCGGCCATCATCCTGGACACCATCGTCTTTGCCTTGGGTGATGCGCCGGTGGGATTGCCGCCGCTGACCATCCCCTTCCTGGTGGTCGCCGCCCTGATGACCCTGGCCATAAAACCGCTGCAAGCCGGGCTGGAACGGGTCGAGGCCGTCCTTGCCGCCGCCACCGCCTCCCCCACGCCCTCCTCCTCTTGGGTTCCGGCCGCCGGCGATCCCGAGGCCGAGACCGCCTGGCGCGCCTATGGGGCGGGAGATTATCGCCTGGCCAGGGCCGAATTCCTGCGGCTGGCCCAAAAGTCCCCGGAGAAGGCCGAAATCTGGAACGGCCTGGGCTGGAGCGAATGGCGCCTGCGCGATGGGCAGGCCGCGATCCGCGCTTTCAACCGGGCCTTGAGCCTGGACGGCGCCCATCCCTATGCCCTTGACGGGCTGGGCTGGATCGCGTTGGAAGCGGGAAGGCTCCGCGAGGCCGAAGGTCATTTCAGGAGCGCCCGGATCTCGGCTCCCACCTGGGCTGATCCCAGCGTCGGACTGGGCTGGGCGGTCTACGGATCGGGACGCTATGGCGAGGCCGAGGCGCTGTTTCGCCAGTCCCTGGAGCTTGCGCCTCAATCCGCCCCGGCCATGGGCGGACTGGGATGGACCAGCCTGCGCTCCGGCGATTATCGGACGGCGCAGGCGATGTTCGAGCGCGCCCTGGCCGCCGACGGCGATTCAGCGTTGGCCGGGGAGGGATTGGGACGCAGCCTGCTGGCCCTGGGCGAGCGGCAACGGGCCGAAAACCGGTTCCTGGCTCTGCTGGGCAAATCACCTCAGGCGATCCAGGGACTGGCCGATGTCCGCCGGATGATGTTGCTGCACGGCGAGACCGCGTTGATCGATTCTCTGGAATGGGCCGGCGTTGCGGAACGGATCGGCTGGGCCGGAGGCGGCATGGTCCTGCTGGTCGGGGCCGTATTGCTCTGGAGCCCGGCCAGCGGCCTGATCGCCCTTTCACTGGCCGGCTTGGGACTCGCCCTGTCCGTTGCCCTGGCCGGACCCTGTTCCGTGCTGTGGATCGACCTGCACCTTCAGACAGTGGCCATGCTGGGCCTGTTGATGGGGCGGCCCCGTCACCGCCCTTCGCCGGCGGGGTTTCTGGCGACACTCCTGTCAGGCATCGGACTCTGGGCCGGCCTGCATCTGCTGGGCGCCTGGCTTCCCTTGCTGTCTTTCAACATGGCGGCTGTGCTCGGCCTGACCCTGTTTCGTCAAGACGAGACGAGGTGGCTGCCATGACGACGGAGCGCTATTGCACCGCCTCGTCGTCGACCATCACCGTGTAGCAATGCCTGGAGCTGTATTTGGCGCAGATCTCCACAGCCATCTCCACCGCCTCGTCACTGATGCGGCGCCCAGATTTCCAACCGTAAGCCCCCGTTGACGACAGGGAGAACGCCTTGTGGCCGGCCGCATCCAGGTAATCGCGGAAGGCCACTTTGCCCTTCTCGGACAGCCCCCTTGGATAAGAGATGTCCCTATCGTTTCTCGGCGGCAGCGGGCGCGCGAACTGGGTCAGTGTCTGGGCCGCCAGGAATTGCTCCACATAGGGAACCCAAATGGACGCGCCCTTGGTGGAAAACAGCAGATGTCCGTCCTCACCGAAAGCCGGAGCCGCGATGAATTGCGCCCTGCCGCCCGCTTCGGTGAAGGCCGCGTGGAAACGCCGGGACAGGCGCGGGCCGAAGAAGCGATCGTTTTCCGTATAGACCCACAGCATGGGAATGCGGGAGGTCTTTCCGAAGGCGCGAAACGCCTCCACCAGACGATCCGGGGTACAGACCTCGTCGGGCTTGGCCGAGCCGCGCCCGCCGGCAAAGCTGATGGCCGCCACCAGACCCGGAGGCGGATCGGCGGTCAGGGCGACGGTGGCGAAGCCGCCGGCCGACTGGCCGACGCTGATAACCTTGGACGCATCCACATAGGGCATCTTGGCCATGGCGACGATGGTCTGGCGGATATCGTCGGCGGAGATCCGGCCGGCAGCCAGGTAATCGGGGTCGTTGCACTTGCCCGAGCTTTCCACGTATTCGCCTTCCGAGCGGCCATAGCCCCGGCGCATCACCGCCACCGCCACCCAGCCGCGGCGGGCGAATTCGCGGGCCTTGGACATTTGAGCCCGCGCGTGCATGCCGTCGCGGTCCTCGGCCTTGCGGGGAGCCCCATGGCTCAACACCACCAGGGGATGAGCCTTGCCGTCATCGGGTCGCACCACCAGCGCCTCGAGGCTCAGGGTTACGGCACGACGCCCCTCTCCGAACGAAACCGGCAGCGAGATATCCTCCTCGACCAATCCGGCGGCCGAGGCGGGAAAGGCAAAGATCAGAAAGAGGGCGAACATAGCGACGATACGGCTCATGGCTTCCTGTCCCCGGCGAGCAACATGCTGCGGATCATAGCCGATCCGGCGGCCTTTCATCACCCGTCACCTTGGGTTAGCCTGCCCGTTTCGGTCTGACCATGGAGCGTGACATGGCCCCCTCCCCCACGTTTCGTATCGGTATCGACCTCGGCGGCACCAAGACCGAGGCCATCGCCCTTGACCTTGCGGGCAGGGAAATGGACCGCCAGCGGGTCGCCACCGCCAAGGGCAGCTATGGGGGAACCATCGCCACCATCCGCGATCTGGTTGAGGGGCTGGAAGCCCGTCTCGGCGCGATCGGCACCGTCGGCATCGGCATTCCCGGCGCCATCAGCCCCCGTACCGGCCTGATCAAGAACGCCAATTCCACCTGGCTGAACGGCAAGACCTTCGACCGCGACCTGGAAGAGGCGCTGGGACGGAAGGTCCGCCTGGCCAACGACGCCGATTGCTTCACCCTCTCCGAAGCCACCGACGGCGCCGGCGCGGGATTCGAGACCGTCTTCGGGGTGATCCTGGGCACCGGAACCGGCGGCGGCATCGTTGCCCATGGGCGGCTGCTGGCCGGCCCCAACGCCATCGCCGGTGAATGGGGACACAATCCCCTGCCCTGGCCGAGCGGTGACGAGCACCCCGGTCCGCTTTGCTATTGCGGCCGGCGCGGCTGTATCGAGACCTTCCTGTCCGGCCCCGGCCTTGCCCGCGATCACGGCGGCACGATGAATGCCGAGCAATTGGCCGCCTCGGACAGCCCCGAAGCCCAGGCGGCCCTGCAACGCTACGAACGGCGGCTGGCCAAGGCCCTGACCAAGGCCCATCAGCATCATCGCCCCCCATGTCATCGTCCTGGGCGGCGGCCTGTCCAAGCTGGAACGGCTGTACCGCTCGATCCCAAGCCTTTGGGCCGAGCATGTCTTCTCCGACCACGTGGATACTCTGCTGAAATCGCCCGTTCACGGCGATTCGTCGGGAGTGCGCGGCGCCGCCTGGCTTTGGCCCATCAAGGACTGACACAGCCAAGACACATTCCAATCTAGCGAGATCCAATAGACACTAAGTTTTCGGCAATTGACCGAGGTCAATTTAGCTCCTTCTTTTATTTTGCATCCTATCCGGTAATTGGTGGGAACTTGCCGGTATGCTCATGAGCGGACAGACACGCGGATCGGATGGACACGCCCTGCGGCCAGAGGAACTGACGGCCATGGGCCGCCTGCCTCTGTTCTGTGACCTGTCGCCCCAAATCCTGGCCGAGATCACCTCCGAAGCCAGTGTGGTCAAGTACGCCCGCAACGACATCATTTTCCGACAGGGCGACCCGCCCACGGCGTTGCGCGTCGTCCTGGATGGACAGGTCGGCCTGACCGGCACCGTCTCCGACGGCGGGGAAACCATGGTGGAGATCCTGAAGGCGGGCGAGATGTTCATCGCCGCCGCCGTTCTTACCGAGAAACCGTTCCTGATGAGCGCGGTGGCACTGCAGCCGTCGCGCATTCTTTCCCTTCCCGGCGAGCGTTTCCGCCGTGACGTGCGGGAGCGCTCCGATCTGTCCTATCTGATGCTGACCTCGCTGTCGCGGCACTTCCGCACCCTGGTGCGCGAGGTCAAGGATCTGAAGCTCAAATCCGCCGCCCAGCGCCTCGCCCTGTACCTGATCGGCCTGACCGCCAAGCGCGAAGGCTCGACCATCGTGCGGCTGCCCCATTCGAAAAGCGTCATTGCCGCGCGGGTCGGCGTCCGGCCGGAAACCCTGTCACGGGCCTTCGGCCACCTCAAGGAGCGCGGTGTCATCGTCGAGGGCAATGCTGTTTCCATCGCCGATATCCCGGCTCTCAGGGCCTATTGCCACGAGGGCGAGGAGATCATCTGAGCCGCCGCTCCGTTAGCGGAGCGGTTCGGGTCGAGGGGGATCGGCGCGATACCTCCCCCTCGGCCCATTCCAATGCCGGCGCCGCGTCTACTTGGCCGGCACCACGCCGCAGGCGACCCGGGCACCGCCGCCGCCCAGGGGTTTGGGATTGTCCGAGTAATTGTCGGCACCGGCATGGATGACGATGGCCCGGCCCTTGAGGTCGGCAATCTTCAGCTTGGGCACCACCACGGGATCGGAGGCGGTTCCGTCGCCGTTCACCGCCAGGGCGGGCATGTCGCCCATATGACCATGCCCCCACGGCCCCTCATGTCGGGTGGTCTTATCTGGATCGTAATGACCGCCCGCCGACAGGCCGGCAACCATCTTGCCCTCCTGTTCCTTGGGGGAGCAGCTGGGATTTTCGTGAATATGGAAGCCATGCGGACCGGGGGTCAAACCGGACAGTTTGGGGCTGACCATGAGGCCCTGCCTGCCGTCCTTGACCTTGATATTGCCGATCACCGCTCCGATTCCGCTGGAATCGATCGCATTGACGGGAATACTCAATTCGGCGGCCAGCGCCGGCCCGGCCACCAGCAGCGTGGCCCATGCCATGAAGAACGAAGTCCGTCCCATGCTTCCTCCTGATCGTCGTTTCAGACGCCGCTTGGTTGCGGCACCTCCCTCAGACAGAGGTGAGACGCTTCACGGAGTTTATCAACCAAGCGTCAGACATAATCGGACGAGAAAATATACGGGAAATATGACGTTCGGTTCGTAAGCTGGTTTTCATCCGGGCAAGACCGCCTTATAGTTCCTGTAAATCCCATCCGGTGGGAAAGAAGGGGAATAGGTCTTGACCCTGCGCAGCATACAGGAAGCGTTTGAGATTCTCTTGGTCGAGGACAACCCGGGGGATGCCCGGTTGGCCCAGGAGGCCTTGAAGGAAGGGCGGATGACCAGCCGCCTCAAAGTGGTGGTCGATGGCGTCGAGGCCATGGCGTTTCTTCGCCGCGAGGGCCAGTACAACGGCTCCCCCCGCCCCAATCTGATTCTGCTGGATCTTAACCTGCCCCGCAAGGATGGCCGTCAGGTTCTGGCCGAGCTCAAGGCCGATGAGGATTTGCGCCGTATCCCGGTGGTGGTACTGACCACCTCCCAAGCCGAGCAGGACATCCTGCGCAGCTACGATCTTCATGCCAATTGCTACATCACCAAGCCGGTCGATCTCGACCGCTTCATCTCGGTGGTGCGGTCCATAGAGGAATATTGGTGTTCGGTGGTAACTCTTCCGCCCCGCTGAATAGCACCGCCATGAGCGACGCGCATAAGCATCCACAACTGCTTTCCGTCCTGGTCATCGAGGATAACCCCGGTGATGCGCGATTGGTGGAGCTGTACCTCCACGAAGACCCCGCCCGCCCCTTCCATGTGATCAAGGCCGCCCGCCTGTCCGAGGGCCTGGCCGCCCTTCAGGCCGAGCCCGTGGACGTGGTCCTGCTGGATCTGTCGCTGCCCGATTCCTTCGGCATGGACAGTCTGGCGCGGCTGCGCGCCGCCAGCCCGTCGGTGCCGGTGGTGGTGCTGACCGGTACCTCCGACGAGGGACTGGCGCTCGAAGCCTTGCGCCAGGGCGCCCAGGATTATCTGGTCAAGGGTCAGGGCGACGGAGAACTGGTCCGCCGCGCCATCCGCTACGCCATCGGCCGTTCCCAGGCCGACGCCGCGCTTCGGGGCAGTGAAGCCCGCTTCCGCGCCCTGTTCGATAATGCCGGTACCGGCGTCATCCTGTCCGACGCCACCGGAAATTACGTCCATTGCAATCCCGCCTTCTGCTCCATGGTCGGCTATAGCGACGCCGAACTGCAGCTGATGAGCTATCGCGACATCACTCATCCCGACGATCTCGACCTCCATATGCGCATGCGCGAAGATATGATGGCCGGGCGTAACGACAGCTATGAACTGACCAAGCGCTATATCAACCGGGCCGGGACGGTTGTGTGGGCGCGCCTGACCGTCACCGCCATGCGCGAAGGCGCCCAGAACGAATTGCGGTTCACCGTCGCCGTGGTCGAGGACGTCACCGAGCGCAAGCGCCTGGAAGACCACATGCGCCTGGCCGCCACCGTCTTCGAGAGCACCGGCGAAGGCCTGTTCGTCACCGACGAGAAACGGCGGATCATCCACGTCAATCCGGCCTTCACCGAGCTGACGGGTTTTTCCCCCGACGAGGTGATGGGACGAACCCCCAAATTCCTCGCCTCGGGCCGCCACCCCCCCGAATTCTACGACAAGATGTTTCGGACCCTGAACGAATCGGGCAAGTGGCAGGGCGAGATCTGGAACCGCCGCAAGACCGGCGAAATGTTCGCCGAGTGGCTGAACATCGCCGTGGTCCGCAACGAGCGCAACGAATTGACCAATTACGTGGCGGTGTTCTCGGATATCACATCACGCAAGCAGGACGAGGAGCGGCTCAATTACCAGGCCAACCACGATCCGCTGACGCGCCTGCCCAACCGCACCTTGTTCCAGGAGCGTCTGTCACGCGCTCTCACCCGCGCCCATCGCAATCAGTCCACCGTCGCCCTGCTGTTTATCGACCTGGACTTCTTCAAGCAGGTCAACGACACGCTGGGCCATCTGGCCGGCGACATCCTGCTGCAGCAGGTGGCCGAGCGACTAACCGCCTGCGTGAGACAGGGCGACACAGTCGCCCGTCTAGCCGGCGACGAATTCACCGTCATCCTTGAAGACATCGCCGAACCCCGCGACGGCGCCGTGGTCGCCCACAAGATCCTGTCGGTGATGGCCGAGCCCTTCGATCTGCAAGGTCATGAGGCCCGCATTTCCTCGTCCATCGGTGTCGCGCTGTACCCGTCCGATGCCGGCGATCCACAATCCCTGATCAAGCTGGCCGACACCGCCATGTACCGGGCCAAGCATCAGGGCCGCAACGCCTGCCGCTTCCACTCGGAATCGGTCAACGCCCAGGCCTTCGAGCGTCTGGCCCTGGAAGGGGCGCTGCGCCACGCCGTCGAACGCCAGGAATTCCTGCTGCACTACCAGCCAATCTTCGACGCCCGTAACGGCAAGGTGGTGGCGGTGGAAGCCTTGCTACGCTGGCGTCACCCGGAAATCGGTCTGGTCATGCCCAACCAGTTCCTGCCCCTGGCCGAGGAAACCGGCCTCATCCTGCCCATCGGCAAGATGGTTCTGGAGGAAGCGTGCCGCCAGACCAGGGAATGGCAGCAATCCGGCTTTGGCGATCTCAAGATCGGCATCAACCTGACCGGACGGCAATTGCGCGCCGCCGATCTGATGGAAGATGTGGCCGCCGCCCTCGAGCATTCCGGCCTTGATCCCCAGGCCCTGGAACTGGACGTCCCCGAAAGCGCCATCATCGAGAAGTCGCCGGAAACAGATGGCATATTCAATCAATTCAAGGCGTTGGGCGTGCACGTGGCCATCGACGGGTTCGGCTCGGGCTATTCGTCCTTCGCCTTCCTGCGCAAGCTGCCCAGCAATACCTTGAAGATCGACCAGGATTTCGTCCGCGACGCCGCCAGTGGCGCCGAGGAATCGGAAATCGTCACCGCCATCGTCGCAGTGGCGCGCGGTCTCCATCTGTCGGTGGTGGCGCCGGGCATCGAGACGTCGGAGCAATTGCTCAATCTGACCAAGTACGATTGCGACATGGTCCAGGGCTTCCTGTTCGCCCACCCCATGCCCGCCCCCGAATTGACCGCCTTCCTGCGCAAGGGCGAGGTTCCCCCTACCCTGGCGGCGAGGGCGGCCCCCTAGGAATTCCCGGCCGTCATCCCGCCCAAATCAGCGCGATGACGGGAAAGAATGGCGCGACAGGCGTCTACCCCGACCTAGCTAGGCCTGACGCGGAGCCATCAGGTCCAGGGTCTGCTGCAATTGCCGACGCTGCTCATCCACCGTCGCGGCCTGTTCGCTCAGTCCCAGCGAGGTCAGGATACCGGCCAGGGTTTCCAGGGTCAGAATCAACGACGGTACCGCGTGGACGGGGTCGCTGCCCACCACCTCGTGGAACAGATCGACCGCCTCCAGGGCCAGGTCCAGCCCTTCCTTGAGGCGGCCCAGATCATGATTGCGCCCGGCCAGATTACCCAGGGCCTGGGCCAGGGCCAGACGATGGGCGGTCGGGTCGGCCTCGTAGAGGGCGCGGGCCAAGGTGGCGGCTTCGTTGGCGCAGACCAGGGCGTCCTCGGTACGCCCGGCGCCACTCAGAGCCACCGAGGCTTGCTGCAGGGTCAGAATCAGCAGATGCACAACCGCAGCCGGCGGATTCTCGGGGAAGAGCCCCAATAGCAGGCGCCGGGTGTCGATCGCCTCTCCCCACATTCCGATCTCGGTAAAGGCCATGGCGGCGCGGTGCAGGGCCTCGACCATGGAGCCGAGGAATTGCTGACCGGTGGTCCCGCCGTCACGGAAGACCTCCACCGCATGGGCCAGTTCGTTGACGGTGCCGGCGGTGTCGCCGCCCCGCATCTTCAGCCCGGCCAGATTGATCAGCGACGAGACCAGCACGAAACGGGTCTGGTCCGGGCGCAAGTCCATGGCGACCCGCGCGTGGCTCACCGCCTCGTTGCCCACCGCCAGCGCTTCCTCCAGATGGCTGGCCTCGGCCAGTAGATTGGACTGGGAATTGAGCAAGGAGGCCAGCTGCACCGCATAGGATTCCGGCTGGGCCTGGGCCAAAGCCCGGTACAATTCCACCGACCCGGCCACGTCCAGCAGCCCCTGGTCCACCTCTCCCTGGGCGATGCGCAGCGTGCCCAATTGCCACAGGCAATCGGCATGGGCGGGATAGATAGCCCCGGGGTCCAGTTCAAGACGGCGATGGAAATCCACTGCCAGCGCGCCGAGGCGCGCGATCTCCGCACTGGGATCGGCGGGCTGGGATTGGGTCAAAGGGATTCTCCTCTGGCGGTCAGGCCGAAGCCGGCGCGCGGTTTGATGACGGCAAAGCGCCTCAGCACTTGGTCCGGGGCAGCATCTCGATGGATTCCAGCTTACCGCGCAGGCTGAAGGTCTTGAAAATCTGCTCGATATCCTCGGCCACGCCATTGGCGTGATAGGACAGCGACATCTCGAATTCGGGCAGCGGATCGGTGCTGCCCAAGGGGAAGAAGGCCATGCGCATGGGCCAGGCCGGCGAATTCAGCAGCGGAGAACCGGCCGAGGCCGGCTGCGGCGTCACCACCCGGCCGATCTGGGCGCTGGTGTCGAACGGCCCCTCGTCGCCCTGGCCGTCGAACAGCGGCCGCGCCATGATGCGCCCGCCCTTGTTGGCGGTCTCGATCAGGCGCAGCGTGTGGGCGGTGGGGAACAAGGTGCCCTTGGGCAGCTTGATGGTGTGGGCCTCGGGCCTGGTATAATGGGCGACGCCGCCCTGGCCGATGCCGTTGAGCCGCGCGATCCCCTCCACTTCCTCGGTCACCTGGCCCTCGCGGGACTGGCGGACCCGGAAGCGGTAGACCAGGCCATCCTTGGATTCCCAGCCCAGGAAGTCAGTGGTGGTCGCCACCTGCCCGCCCTCGGAATAGGAATAGGTGATGGCCAGCCGGAACTCGGTCACCCAGCCGTCGCAGGCATCGGCGAACTGATAGGTCCAGGCGCCGTTGGCATTGGCCATGCCGCTGCCCGACCGCGAGGCCGACAGGCCCATGCGGTAGGTCGCACGATGGGACACCAGTTCGGCCGCCAGAGGCGCCGCCGTGGTGGCAAGCGTCGCCAGCCCGGCGACCATGCCCGCCAACACCACCCCACGACTGCGCTTCATCCAATCCTCCGAAGGGAAATACCCGACCATTATACACCGCCCGTACCCAGGAGCCAGACCAGACAAGGCCAATAAAGCTCCCGGCAATATTTTCCCCCCGACCCGGCAAGACCTGCCCGGAACGCCGCCCCGGCCACGTCTCCGGTCCAGGCTTTCCGCGGCGCCCCGCTTGGCATGGGGCCTGCATCGTATATATCGGGTTCGCATCTCTGTTTGTCAGGAGTCGGAGAATGACATTTGAATTTGCTCCCGACTGGATTGAAACCCTGCTCCAGGCCACGCCTTACTCTCCGGCCGGTTTCGGCCTGCCCGTCGCCAGCGCCCCGGCCCATCCCAATGCCGCCGAAGTCGCCGCCCTGGTCGGAGAATTATTTGCCGAGGGCACCTTGTCGCCCGAGCAATTCCAGACCCTGCTGACCGCCCCTGAACTCAAGCCCTACATCGACACCACCTCGCAGATGCCACGATTGAAGCCATGAATATCGGATCGACCCTCGCCCGCCTGTTCACCGACCGCCCCAGCCTGGAGACTCAACGCCAGAGTACCCAGCGCCAGGAACCCCGGCTGACCGGCGCCAAGAGCAGCCAGGACAACACGCCCACCGTCGATCCCACCCTCAAGGCCCTGCCGCCGCCCGTCTCCATGCCGGTGCAGAACCCGGAAGCCCGCTACGACCTGCGCAACGTCTCGCCCAGGGAATTCGCCGACATTACCCACGAGCTCTATATGGACGGCACCTTGTCCTGGCCGGAATTCCAGATGGTCGGCTTTCCCAGCGAGCTCGATCGTGAAGCTCAGCGCTTAGGGACGCTTAACACGTCAGCATTGATATTACCTGGAAGGTTGTACGTCCTTGGCTGAAATTCAGCTCGAGGAGAACATCTCCATGCCGGACACAGCGAAAAGGCCGTCGCGGATTCTCAGCCTTGATGGCGGGGGTTCCTGGGCGATGATCCAAGTACGGGCGTTGATGGCCATCTATGGCGATGTCACCGGACACGAGGTTCTGAGCCACTTCGATCTGGTCGTAGCCAATTCCGGCGGCAGCATCACCGCCGGGGCGCTTTATTCCAATGTCAGACTCTCCGAGGCCCTGACCTTCTTCAAGACGGAGAAGTGGCGCCGCGCCCTGTTCGTGGAGAAGATGTGGCCCATCCCCGATATCACCCGCAAGCTCGAGTTCGGGCCGAGATATCAGGCGGATAAGAAGATTTTGGGATTGAGAAGGCTGTTCGGCCAGGAAGGTGCCGGCAGCAAAGGGGGTATTGCGGTCGGCGATATGGCGGTCACCGACCTGCCCGGATTATTGCATTCTCCCCGCAAGACCCATCTGGTGATCCTGGCTTTTGATTATTGGCGCAAGCGCGCCACCTTCTTCCGCTCCGACACCGCCAGCGCCGCCGCAAGCGGCCAAACCACCAGGACCACCCTGGCTGAAGCGGTGCATGCCTCATCAAACGCCCCCATCAACTACTTCGACGCTCCGGCGCGGGTGAATGGGCGGCTGTATTGGGATGGAGGGATCGCCGGCTACAACAATCCCGTGATGGCCGGCGTCACCGAGGTGCTGGCCGGGGGCATTGCCGCGATCAATATCGGCGTGCTGAGCATCGGCACCGGCTCGGTGGTTCTGCCGCAGGCTCCCGCCGAGGTTCCCGACAAACGGATCTACGAGGAATACCAAAGCCCAGGCCCCCTCAATGACATCATGGAACTGGCCAAGAGCATCATTGATGACCCGCCCGACGCCGCCTCGTTCACCGCCCATGTGACGCTGGGCGGCATGCAAGCGGCATATTGCCCGCTGGTACGCCTCAACCCGCTGATCCAACCGGTCAGGAATGAAGCCGACACGGGCTGGCAACCCTTGCCAGCCAATTATGTGGATGATTTCAAGCTATTGCGTGACCTGGACATGGATGCCGTCGAGCAGGACCAGGTTGATGCCATCGACCGCCTGTGCGACCGCTGGCTCGGCCCCGACAAAGTGGTCCCCAACCAGCCCATCCGCTGGAACCGGGAAAACCTGACCTGCCAGATCGGCCACCGCTGGGCCCGCGAGGCCATCAACGACTGGCTGACTATGCCGGAATAGGCGGGGCGGCGGGCACGAATTCGCCCCCCCCCCTCACCCTGACCCTCTCCCACGCGGGGAGAGGGGGATGGCGTCACAGGAAGAGCCTCAGCCCTCCTTGACCTCTTTCTTCGGCTTGGGCAGGTCGACCTTGAGGTGCAACTCGCGCAGGCGTTCCATGGTGACCTCGGCGGGGGCCTGCATGAGCAGATCCTGGGCCTGTTGGTTCATGGGGAAGAGGATGATTTCGCGGATATTGGGCTGATCGGCCAGCAGCATGACGATGCGGTCGACGCCGGGCGCCGAGCCGCCATGGGGCGGCGCGCCGAACTTGAAGGCGTTGAGCATGCCGCCGAAATGCTCTTCCACATGGGCGGCCGAGTAGCCGGCGATCTCGAAGGCCTTGTACATGATGTCGGGGCGGTGGTTACGGATGGCGCCCGACGACAGTTCGACGCCGTTGCAGATGATGTCGTACTGGAAGGCCTTGATGGTCAGGGGATCCTGGTTCATCAGCGCATCCATCTCGCCCTGGGGCATGGAGAAGGGATTGTGCGAGAACTCGACCTGGCCGGTCTCCTCGTTCAGCTCGTACATGGGGAAGTCCACGGTCCAGCAGAACTTGAAGACGTCCTTTTCCAGCAGGTCCAACTCGTTGCCGATCTTGGTGCGGACCAGACCGGCGAACTTGGAAGCGGGAAGCTCCTTGTCGCAGGCGAAGAACACCGCGTCGCCGTCCTTGAGATTGGCGGCGGCCTTGATGGCCTCGACCCGGGCGGGTTCCAGGTTCTTGGCGATCGGGCCTTTCGGACCGTCGGCGGCGAATTGGATATAGCCGAGGCCGCCGGCGCCGTTCTCGCGCGCCCAGTCGTTGAGCTTGTCGAACCACGAGCGCGGCTGGCCGGCGGCGCAGGGCGCGGGAATGGCGCGGACCACGGCCCCCTTGTCCACCAGCTTGGCGAACAGGCCGAAGCCGGAGCCGCGGAAGGGCTCGGTGACCTCGGCGATGATGATGGGATTGCGCAGATCGGGCTTGTCCGAGCCGTATTTCAGCATGGCATCGGCATAGGTGATGCGCGGGAACGGCGCCGGGGTGACGGCGCGGCCCTTGCCGAATTCCTTGAACACGCCTTCCAGCACCGGCTCGATGGCGGCGAAGACGTCGTCTTGCGTCACGTAGCTCATCTCGAAATCGAGCTGGTAGAACTCGCCGGGCGAGCGATCGGCACGGCCAGCCTCGTCACGGAAGCAGGGCGCGATCTGGAAGTAGCGGTCGAAACCGGCCACCATCAGCAGCTGCTTGAACTGCTGCGGCGCCTGGGGCAGGGCGTAGAACTTGCCGGGATGCAGGCGCGACGGCACCAGATAATCACGGGCGCCCTCGGGGGACGACGCGGTCAGGATCGGGGTCTGGAACTCGGTGAAGCCCTGGTCCTGCATGGCGCGGCGCAGATAGGAGATCACCTGCGAGCGCAGCATCATGTTGGCGTGCACGTCCTCGCGGCGCAGGTCGAGGAAGCGGTACTTGAGGCGCATG